>CALCXL010000196.1 GCA_937907595.1 uncultured Pseudomonadota bacterium | reverse complement strand
CAGGAAGGGGTCGCCGTCCTGCGGGACCAGATCCAGGCAGAGGGGCTCCCCGTGGGGGAGGGCCAGGTCCACGTCGGGCCGCGCGCGGGCGATCTGCAGGACCAGGGCGAGGAAGGCCGCCGCCGCGTCCCCCTCGGCGGTCACGCGCCGGGCGCCACGCAGGAGACGGTGGGCGCCTCCACGCCCGCGGACACGCTGCACTGGATGCCGTCGGGGGTGCTCGCGGTGCCGCTCAGCCCCTCGCCCTCGTCGGAGACCTCCACCTGCCAGACGCGGCCGGTGAAGTCGCCGTAGGTCATCGACAGGACCAGGGTGTCCACGACCCCGCCGGAGACGGTCGCCGTCCAGGACGCGGAGAAGCTGGAGTCGAACTCGTGATCGCCACCCCGGGGGCTGCTGGTGGCGAAGAGCGACTGCCGCTCGCCGCTGCCCTCGATGGTGTAGGTGCCGCCCAGGCCCGCCGCGGCCCAGGTGCCGGAGAACTCGGCGCCGGTGACGCTGTAGTTCACGCTGCGCCCCGCGACCTCCGAGGCGGCGCCGCAGGGCACGTCCTCCATGGCGAACGTGAACTCGCCCGCCAGCGGGTTGCCGTCCACGGCGTAGCAGAAGGAGCAGGTGCCGACGGTGGGGTAGCAGGCCGAGTCCGTGTCCCGCTCCTGCAGCCCCTCGGCGGTGTCCACCACGTCGACGGCGGTGGAAGCCAGGTCGGCGATGTCCCCGGCCAGGCGGTCGGCGAAGTCGTCGGCGTCGGCCTGGGAGACGGCGTCGTCGTCCGAGGAGGGGCAGGCGGCGAGCAGGAGCAGCAGGGGGAGGATGCGCATGGCGTGTTCTACCAGCCTCCGCGAGCCGCCGGCAGGGCGACCGGGAGGGCGGTGTACACTCCCGCCCCCTCCAGGAGACCCCTCATGAGCGATGCCTGCGCCCTCTGCGAGTCCCCAGACGACGTCGTCGCCCACGCGGTCCCCAGCCGGGGCGACGCCGTGCTGCTGTGCGGAACCTGCCGCCCCCAGGTCGAGGGCGGGGAGCTGAACGGCACCCACTGGTACTGCCTGCAAGGCTCCGCGTGGTCCGATGTGCCCGCCGTGCAGGTCCTGGCCTGGCGCCTGCTGGACCGGCTGCGGGGCGAGCCCTGGGCGGCCGATCTGCTGGATCAGCTCTACCTGGCCGACGACGTGCTGGCCTGGGCGCGGGAGGGCGCCGTCGACGCCGATCGGGTGGTGGTGCGCGACGGCAACGGCGCCGAGCTCGCCGAGGGCGACTCCGTCACGCTGATCAAGGACCTGGACGTCAAGGGCGCGGGGTTCACGGCCAAGCGGGGCACCCTGGTCAAGAACATCCGGTTGGGCGCCGACCCCACGCACATCGAGGGGCGGGTCAACAAGGTCGCCATCTACCTCAAGACCGAGTTCCTCAAGAAGGCGAACTGAGCCCGCCGATCCGCGCCCCGCCTCAGCGCCCCGCCAGGGACACCACGATGAAGCTCAGCCCCAGCAGGGCCGGGCAGACCGTGTAGGTCACGAAGTGCAGGACGTCGCCAGCGCGCTCGCCCAGGCTGCCCTGCATGGTGCCGCGCCAGCCCAGCAGGTCGTGCCGACCGTAAGCGCGCAGGCCGCCCGTCACCGCCGACAGCAGCAGCAGCAGGAACCCAAGCGCGATGTCGAAGGTGGGCACGATGGGAGCCGGCGCTCAGCGCTCGGGGCGGTAGGTCACGGCGACGTCGCTGGGCTGGGCCGGCAGGCCATCGGTCAGCACCACGGCGCCGCGGTCCAGCACGAAGGGGGCGGGGACGTCGTCGATGGTCACGCTGTCCACCCGGGACGCGCGCTTGCCCAGGGCGAGGACGGGGGCGTGGGGCACGCTGCCGGTGGTGATGGTCGAGCGAAGGAAGGGGGCGTAGTCCAGGGCCGTGCAGACGTCCAGCTGCTGGCCGCCGGCCGCGGTCGACGCGTCGAAGTAGCTGGGACCGAACTCCATCCAGCGCTCGGCGCACTCGCTCTCCGGGGCGATGGCGTGCACGCGGAAGGAGGCGAGGGGCTGCCGGGACAGCACCAGGGCCTCCAGTTCGGCGAAGGTGGGCCGCGCAGCCGCGAGCTGCTGGCCGCCGATGATGCGGTCCAGGCGGTCGACCTTGCCGCTGTTCCGTCGGCTGGGCACGCCCGGGTCGTGGGTGTCGGAGATGAAGACCACGTTGACGTTGGCGCCGGCGCGGAACAGCGGCCCGTCGTGCGATTCGACCAGCTGCTTGAAGGCGGTCAGGCCGGCCTCGGCGACCACGGGCTGAAGGTCGATCTGCGCGTGAGCGATGAGGCAGGGCACCCCGTTGGCGTTGACGTCGCCGGGCGCGAACCAGGCGGCGCAGCCGGGCTCGGGCATCTGCTCGGCCAGGCGGGGGTACCGCTTGACGTAGCGCTGCAACCCCTTGGCATCCACCAGGCCCAGGAAGCCCGGCGCCCGCCGCGCCTGCTTCTTGCCGCCCACCACCGGGTGGGGCTTGCGCAGGTTCTCCGGGTCCGCCGGCGTCGTGTTCATGACGGCGATGCGGGCGCGATCCGGGAAGACGTCGGCGTCCGCCAGGGTGCGCACGCCCTCCTCGAAGCGGCCCAGGACCGTCGACATCGACACCGAGCCGTCCACCACGAACAGGTAGTCGGCCAGGGGCGAGGAGGCGTCGCCGCCCAGGGTGAAGGTCTCCAGGCGGTTGCCGTCGGCCTCGAACGCCTCCAGCGCCGAGCCCTGGCCGGGGTCCGCGGGCTGCCAGTCCGGCGCGCAGCCGGCGAAGAGGAGGAGCAGGGGCGAGGCGGCGAGGGCGGGGCGGAGAAGCATGGTCGGATCCTGACGTCGATCGGCGGGGAGCGCCAGGGCAGACCCCGGCCGGCCCCGGAAATTCCATTGCCCCCGGGATCCGCGGGCGGGTCCCCGACCTCAGCTCAGCGCGGGCGCCTCACGTCGAGCACGGGCGGGGGCGCCGGGGAGCGGGGGAGGGTGCGATCGAGCCGGAAGCGGGCGGTGTCTTCGGGGGCGAACGCGGGCTCGGGGCGGGCCACCAGATCGCCGGCGCCCAGATCCCCGTCGCCGTCCAGATCCAGGCCGAAGACGAGGTCCAGGCCGGACGGCAGGGGGACCTCCAGGGTCACCGGCCAGGTGAGCGGAACGTGCTCGCTGGTCCACAGGAAGTCTGGGTGATCGGGCAGCAGGCCCCGGTGCCACCCGCGGCCCGCCGAGAAGCCCACCACCACGAAGCGGCCCTCGGCGAAGAAGACCAGCGAGGGGCCCAGATCGACCGTCACCTCCGTCGGTTGGCCCTCGCCGTGCGGCTCCGGCGCGTCGGTGCGGCCGTCCGAGGAGGGGCCCCCGCGGTGGGCCGAGATGGGCTCGGTGGCCCGGAGGCGTCGCTCGCCCCCCTGCTCGCCCAAGCGCCGGTCGACGGCCACCGTCAGCCGCGTCGTGCCGTCCAACTCGACGGGCCCGCCCACCGACTCGCCCGGGTCGGCGGTGCCGCTGCCGTTGGTGTCGATGATCGCGAAGTAGCGCAACCCCACGCGCACGGGCAGCACCACGGTCCAGCGGTCCTCGACGACCATGGGTTCGCTGACCTTCAGCACCAGGGGCTGCGCGCCGGCCCCCAGCCAGTCGCCGCTGGTCTGCTCGCGCGGCAGGCCCAGCCACAGGAGCCGGCCCTCGGCCTGGTCGGGCTTGGCGGAGATGTCGATGTCCACCACCACCATGCGCCCCGGTTCCTGGGCCGCTCCCGGTCCGGCGAGGCCCAGCAGGAGGGCCGCCCACAGCGTGCCGATCGCCCGCCTCACGGTGTCTCCTCGAAGCCGCAGCCCACCAGCTCCACCCGCTCCAGCACCACCCGGGAGGGCGCCGACGCGGGCATGAAGGCCAGGCGACGCACGCGATCGGCGGCCATCCAGGCGGGGCTGTTGCGCAGGTCGATGCGCACCCGCTCGGGGCGGCCCTCGGCGCGCAGGGGCACGAGCATGTGGCGGTGGAACAGCGTCTCGAGGTCGTCCTGCTCGCTCCAGAAGAGGACGCCGAAGAACGGGGGCTCGAGGGCGCAGGAGAAGGGCGTGTGGCCGCCGCCGTAAGGGGAGATGCTCAGGTCGATCACCAGCTCGCAGAGGTCCGACGTCGCCAGATCCAGCTCCGGGGAGACCAACGCCGGGGGCTGGTAGTTGAGCAGGGTCTGCTGCAGCTGTTGGGGGAAGAGGCGAGCGCCCGTGGCCATGCGCACGCCCTCGGGGGTCAGGCGGGGCAGGTCGCTCGGATCCCGCTGGCCGGCGAAGCCGGTGTGGGTCCAGGACGAGGCGCCGTCGGGCGAGTGGAGCATCCACAGCGCCTGCGTGGCCCCGACGAAGGGGGACTCGGTCTCCGGGTGGGGGTAGCGCCGCGGATCGTGGGTGGCGAAGGCGGGGGTGCCGTTGCGGCCCGCGGCCCCGCCTTCCTGGTAGATGATCCGGTCGCCGGCCTCTACGTCGACGCCGTCCAGTTGGAAGTCCCAGCGCAGCGGCAGGTACTTGCTGCAGTGGGGCACGCCGCCGACCGTCTCGCCGCGGGTCGGGCGCTCGGCCAGCAGGCCGTGGGTGCCCTCGCCCAGCAGCATCACCTGCCGCGGCGGCCCCGTCGGCAGGAAGAGCTTCAGGGTCTTCGGTCGCTGGATCAGCTCGACCAGGCCGCGCATGGTGCTCGGCAGCACCAGGTAGAGGTCGCGCATGGGGCCGTCGTCTTCGGTGCTCTGCGCCATCGCCGCCACCGCTGACTCCACTCCGCGCCCCATCTCGACGTGGAACCGCATGGCCTCCGGCTCGTGAAAGCCCAGGGTCGACGCGATGAGGACCGCCGCCGCCAGGCCCCGCCCCGGCCACTTCAGCCAGCCTCGACGCTCCAGGGAGATCAGGGCCGCCGCCGCCAACAGGCCCACGCCCAGGGTCGAGGGCAGGAAGTAGCGCCCGAAGACCAGGCCTCGCGCCAGCAGCCCCCAAGGCAGGACCAGCCCACCGACCACCCAGGCCGCGCCGATCGCCCACAGCACCCGCGGACCCCGCCAGGCGAGGGCGCCCAGACCGGCCAGCACCAGCAGCATCCAGCCCCGTGCGATCGTGGCGCCGGACACCGCCACGGGGCCGTAGGAGGCCGTCCAGTGGGGGAAGACGAGCACGTCGCGGGCCAGCCCGAGGATGGTGCGGGCCTCCTGGGCGAAGGTCTGCCGCGCGTCGGGCACGTAGCCCATCGCCATCTGCAGATCGAGCAGCCGGTAGACCGCCAGGGCGTAGAGGCCCAGGGCGGCGACCACGGGCAGGTAGTCGGCGAGCAGCCGCCGGGGGCGCAGCCACTGCCGGGGGGGGAGCGTGGCGACGTCGTGCGCGACCAGCACCAGGGGCAGGCACGCCGCGGTGGTCTTGGAGAAGAGCGCCAGGGTGAAGAGAAGGCCCACGGCGACCCGGCCCCGCCAGCCCTCCCGGGCCGTCGGCCAGACCATCACGGTGGCCAGGCAGAAGGTCAGGGCCAGGGCCTCGCTGCGCACCGCCAGGAACCAGACCACCTCCGTGGTGCGGGCGTTGAGCAGGTACAGCAGCCCGCAGAGCAGCCCCGCCCAGGCCGAGCGCCCCAGCCGGTGGACCAGCGCGTAGGCCAGCACCCCGTTGAGGAGGTGCACGGCGATGTTGGTGCCGTAGTAGGCCCAGGCCCGCGGCCCGAAGAGCAGGTAATCCAGCCCCCAGAGGGCCGTGGAGACCTGCCGCAGGGCCGCTTGGCCGGTGCCGTGGTAGTCGCTGACCCGGGCCGCGAAGGCCTGCCAGGGGTGCCCCTGGGCGAAGAGCGCGGCGTGCTCCAGGTGCAGCCAGTCGTCGCCCCCCCAGAACCACGCGTCCAGGAAGGGCGCCAGGGAGCCGCCGCCGACGAGCACGAGGGTGGAGAGCGCCGCGGCGTGCGCCCACCGCGGGGTCTGGGACGGCGCTTGTGGCACAGGGAGTGGATGCCATACTAACCGCCAGCGATCCCGTGAGTACCAGCCGCCGCCACTTCCTCCGCCTGCTCCGAGACGCCGCCGCCGCGGCGGGCGCTGCGTCGATCGCGGGCTGCGAGGGCGACCCGGCCCTGGAAGACCCCACCCCGGTCGCGCCGGCCCCGTCGGGCTCCTTCCCGGTCTGGCCCGAGGCGCTGCTGCCCGAGGCCCGCCGCCCCCGCCGGGTCCTGGAGCTGTTCCTGTGGGGCGGCATCAACCCCTTCGACAGCCTCTACGTCGTGCCCGAGTTCGGCGATCCCAGCGCTGGAGGGAGCCACAGCGACGAGCCCTGGATGTGGTGGGCCTACCAGGACGGCCCCAGCGCCATGGGCCAGCGCATCGACCAATGCGGCTACGCCGGGCGCGATCTGCTGCAGCCCTGGGCCCCGGACAGCGAGGGCCGCATGGTCAACCTCGGGCCCTTCGTGCACCCCCTGCGCGACCGGCCGGACATCCTGGCCAAGATGCGCCTCTTCGTGATGCGCCACGACCAGGTGCCCCACGAGGGCGGGGTGCCCTTGTCGCTGACCGGCGTGCCCCTGGGCAACCCGCGGGCGGCGGCCACGGCCACCCACGTCGAGGCCTGGATGCAGGCCACGCAGCCCGGCGCGCGGCGGCTGCCCTGGTCCTACGTCGTCTATCCGGACCGGCCGAACGTCAACAACCACAACGTCACGGCGGCGTTCTCCATCGGCCTGCACCGCCCCTCGGCCCGCCCGCTGGCGATCCGGATGCCCGACCAGACGACCCAGTCGGAGTCGCTGCCCCAGGAGATCGCCCGCGCCCGGCAGCTGGGCTGGACGGGGGAGGTCGACGACGCGGTCGACTACTACGCCCAGCAGTACGTCGATCGGCTGCGTCACTCGGGTACGCGGCTGCGATCGCCGGCGATGGACGAGTTCCTGGCCGGGCGCCTGGCGATGTCCAGCGCCCAGGGCCTGGAGGACCTGCTGTCGTCGGACGTGTTCACGCTGCAGCCGGGCACCGAGTGCGGGCAGTCCAACGGCGTCGACCTGAGCCGGAGCTCCCTGGCCCTGGGCATGAAGCTCCTGGCGGATCCCACCAACCCCGCGCTCTACGCGACGGTGGTGGACGGCGGCCTGATCAGCACCAGCGTCGACAGCGGCTACGACACCCACGCCTGGCACGTGCGCGACGGCTCCCGCAACGTCATCCACACCATGAAGGAGGCCGCGGCCCTCATCAACGAGCCCGGCGAGGACGACCCGAACAAGCTGGACCTGGAGCAGGACACGATCCTGCTGACCACGGAGTTCGGCCGCTCGCCCTTCCGGCAGGGCGACACGGGGCTCAACCACTGGCCGCACGGCTACGTGGTGGCGGCGATCGGCGGGCCCTTCGACGAGGAGCGCAGCGGGGTCCGCGGGGCCATCAACGTCGACGGCTACGCCACGGACTACACCACGCCCAGCGAGTTCCGGGCCGCGCTGCTGCTGGCCATGGGCATCTGGCCGTTCTCCAACACCGCCTTCGCGGTCGGCGACGTGCGGGGGGCGGCGGACGCGCGGGAGGCGGCGACCTTCCTGCGCGAGGTCGTGCTCGGGT
>CALCXL010000195.1 GCA_937907595.1 uncultured Pseudomonadota bacterium | reverse complement strand
CTCCCGGCTCCGGTGGGATCGTACACCCCGCTCACCCCCTCGCGAGCACCCGCGACACCTGCTTGGCGTTCCACTCCTGCCCACCGCGCGAGGTGCGGACTCCGCGCGCCGTCAGGCAGTTCGCGATCCCGTCGAGCGTCGCCACACCGGCAGCCTTGATCTCATCGATCGCCGGCATGACCGACGCGGCGAAGCGATCAGCCTTGCTCATGCGGGCGGCTCGCGCGCCGTCGATCGACTCCGCCCACCGCGGGTTTCCCAGCTGCGTGCCCCGCTCCTTGGCCTGCGCGAGCGCCGCCCGGGTGCGGTCGGAGATCCGGCGGGCCTCATCGGACGCGATCACGGCCTGGATCTCAACCACAAGGCGGGAAGCCGCCCGCCCAAGTTCTGCGACGTAGACGGGCGCGCGGCCGTCGAGCACTCGCACGACCGTCGAGAGCCGGCGACCGAGGCGGTCCACCTTGGCGACGACGAGAGCCGCGCGACGGGAACGCGCCAGGGTGAGCGCCTCCGCGAGCATCGGGCGATCGTCCTGCGTGCCTGACTCCACCTCGCGGAAGGTGTCGAGCACGTCGAGCCCTTCGGAGTCGCAGAAGGCGAGGCAACGGGCCATCTGAGCGTCCATGCCCAGGCCGGTCGCGCCCTGGCCGGCGGTGGAGACTCGGCAGTAAATGACGGCGGCGGTGGGCTGCATGACGTGTCTCCCTGATCTGTTGTCATTATGAATCGGTCGTTTCATAATGTCAAACAGCATTGTCGGGCACCTTCGCCCCGTACTGGTCTCGACTCGATGTCATACTGTGGTCTGCGATAACGCACCCAGGAGTGACTATGTCTGACGACTCATCCCCCGCGCGAACGGTCGTGAATTGGAAGCCGGAAGAAGCCGTGGTGATCGAACACGCCGCGCGCTCATCCGGGCTAGCCGTGGCGTCGTTCGTTCGTGCCGCGGCGCTTCGGACGGCGAGGCAGATCCTCGCGGAGGCCCCGACGATCGAGGCCCTGCACAACTGGATCAGGGACGGCGAAGCACCGCGGGCCACTCCTGACGTGCTGACTCCCGATCGCGATGAGGACGCGTCGTGAGAAGGCCTCGCCCGTTCTCGGTCGGTCGTGTCCGCGTCGCAGCCATGCGGAAGCCGTCGAGCACCGACCCGCGCTGGTACTGGCGCGCGAAGCTCTACCGCGATGGTGCAGAGCAGAGCGTCTGGGCCGGTCGTGCGACGCGCCAGGAAGCGGAGCAGGCGATCGCCGCGCTGGTAGCCGCCGACGCGCTCGACGCGCCGCCCCGCCCGCGGGCGCAGGCGTCGATCTCGACGGTCGCAGACCTGCTGGACGCGTGGCTCTTGGAGCAGGACGAGCGCAGCGACATTCGGCCCGGCACGAAGGTCAACAAGCGCAGCAGTTCGCGGCGGCTCCAACGGTTCATCGGAGAGGTGAGGCTCACGCAGGTTCGGCAGGGCACCTTGGAGCGGTACCGGGACACGCTGGCGCGCACCAAGCACGCCCGCGGCGACGGCTACAGCACCGGATCGATCGCGCTCGATCTGCTCTACCTGGGCGAAGCCTGGACCTGGGGCCGCGAGATCGGCGCGTGCCCCCACGACCTGCCGACGATCCGGCTCAAGCAGCGCCCGGTCATGGACAAGCAGACGCCGACGCACGCCGACGTGTGCGCGGTGGTCGCTGGTGTTGGCGAACGGTGGCGGCCTGCGATCGAACTCCTGGCGGCCACCGGCTGCCGGATCGGGGAGATCGTCTCCCTTCGCGCCGAAGACGTGGACGTGACCCGCTCGGAGATCACCGTCCAGGGGAAGACGGGGCGGCGCGTCGTGCCCGTGCGGCAAGAGGTGCTGCGACGGCTGCCCACCGCCGTGGGCGTGATCTGGGGCTGCACGGAATGGCACGCCACTCGGATGATCCGCAAGGAGATCGATGCCGCCTGCGCGGCGGCGCAGGTACCGCGGTTCACCCCCCACGGACTGCGCCGCTATGCCGCCGATCGGATGGTGGACTCGGGGATCGACCTGAAGACGGTCGCTGACATTCTCGGGCACAGCGTCGCCATGCTGCTGAAGCGGTACCGGCAGAGCACCGAGCGCAGCCGCAGGGACGCGATCCTCCGCGCGGGCCTGGGCGACTTCGCCGGGGCGACGGTTCACTCCCTGGACGAGCGCCGCAAGCCCGCCGCCGGCAGCTAGCTCGGCTGCCCCCTGGCGCGCAGAACTCGACACACCCCCACCGACACAGCGAGGCTAACGGCTTGATATTGCTAGGGAGAGCGTCCTAGAGCTTGTAGGAGGGCATGGGCCTCTCTAGCACCGCCCCGGCCGACCCGCTCTCAGGGCAGCAGGTCCTCGGGGCCCTGGCAGCGCACGCCCACGTCCATGTCGACGTCGACGTCGTGCAGCGGGAAGCCGGGCACCACGATCAGCCCCGCGGGCTCGTCGACCTGGCCGGGCGCGCAGAGCACCCCGTCGTCGTCCGCGTCGTACCAGGCGTAGACGATCAGGCCGACGCCCTCGTCCTGGGGGTAGTCGAAGGCGAAGACGAATGGGGTGTCCAGGGCCGTCCAGAAGCGGTCGATCTCCCCCAGCGGGTGGTTGAGCTCGCCCTCACCCGCCTCCTCGAAGTGCACCTGGACCTCCACCGGGCCGACCTCCGCGCCGTAGGTGATCACGCCGCGGAGCTCCACCTCGAACAGCGTGGTGGTGTCGCTGGCGCAGCCGCACAGCAGCGAAGGCAGGAGCAGGAGCGGGGGGAGCAGCCTCATCGCGCGAAGTCCATGGGCGGGGGTCGGGGGCCGGCGCCCACCTGCACGCCCAGGTGCAAGCCCGGCAGGGCGAAGCGGTCGGGCGCGCCCACGAAGTGCCAGTCGAAGCCCAGGTCGATGCCCACGTGCTTGGTGATCGCGATGGCGATGCCCGCCTCCACCACCGGCGCCCACTCGTGGCGGGCGGACAGCGTGGTCTCCGTGGCGTTCTCCGAGATGCGGATCGTCTCGTCCACGTAGACGGTGTGGCCGGTGGCGACGGCGAACCAGGGCGCGACGCGGCCGAGGATGCCCATCACGCGCACCCGGGCCACGGCGTGCGGGCCGTTCTTGGGGACCTCGCCGGTCTCGATCGTCCAGCCGATCAGCAGCTCCCCGCTCAGGCGCCCCCGGGGGCGGTCGACGATGCGGCCGGAGAAGCCGAGGCTGGGCTCCCACCGCTTGAAGAGGGCGGTCTGCAGGTCGACCAGGGGGGTCAGGCCGCCGCGCATGCCCAGCTGGCCGCGGAAGGACGACCAGGGGTAGCCGCCCCGCAGCTCGATGGCCCAGGCGCCCTCCGGGGAGCCGCCGCCGAGGATGTCGAAGGTGGCGGGGTCGCCGTTCTTCGTGAACTCCGGTCGGTGAACGCGCGGCATCGCCTCCGCCGGGCTGACGACGGCGACGATCACCAGCAGCGCGAGCAGGCCGACCGCCCCCCTCACGGCAGCACCGCCGGGGCCACGTCGAACACCCGGGCGAAGTTGCCCGACAGCACCGCGCGCGCCTCGTCGGCGCTGTAGCCCGCCTCGGTCATCGCGTGGATCGTGCGCTCGGCGTAGGTGTTGACGAAGCCGGGGCTCTGGGGGCCGTCGGAGCCGTAGATCACCCGGTCCACCAGCCCCTCCTCCCGGATCCGGGCCAGCGCGTGGGGCAGGTGCACCTGGTCGGGGTCCCCGCTGCTGGAGCCGAAGGCGCTGGGCTCCAGGAACACGTTGTCGTGCTCCTTTGCCAGCCGGATGCAGGTCTCCAGGGCGCCCTCGTCGCCGTGGATGAAGTCGAAACCCAGGTGCCCCAGGATGAAGGACACGCCGGGGTAGCGCGTGATGGCAGCCTCCAGGAAGGCCGGGTCCGTGTAGGGCGCGTCCTGGCTGGTGCCGGGGAAGGGGCTGGGGCCGGTGTGCAGGTAGACGGGGGCGTTGTGGGCCTGCGCCACGTCGTAGAT
Source organism: uncultured Pseudomonadota bacterium (assembly GCA_937907595.1). Classification (GTDB taxonomy): domain Bacteria; phylum Myxococcota_A; class UBA796; order UBA9615; family UBA9615; genus CALCXL01. Next base: position 2,043 of record CALCXL010000195.1, on the reverse strand, counting down.
GCCGAAGTAGTCGACGTCGTCCATGCGGAAGTGCTGGTGGGCGTGGGCCAGCTTCACGCCGATCATGCGGGGGTGGTCCAGGGCGGCGTCCAGCGCCGCGAGCTCGGCGTCCCGGTCGGTGCGCCAGCGGTCCACGCGCAGCGACGCCAGGCCCCACAGCCGGCCCGGGTCCGCGTCGATGTGCTCGATGACCGTCTCGTTGGTGGTGATGCCCACGCTGCGCGGCGCGTAGACCGCGAAGAGCACGCCTTCTGCGGCGCCGGCCTTGTCCAGCTCGGCCAGCACCCCCTCGCCGGTCAGGACGGAGGCGGCGGTGGCTTCGGCGTCCAGGCCCAGGGGGAAGGGGAAGCGCTCGGCCAGGAAGCGGCGGGTGGCCGAGGGGATGTCCTCCCACTCGCCGGTGTGCAGGTGCATGTCCACCAGCGGCAGCGTGGCCGAGCCGTACTCCACGCCGGGATCGACCGTGCAGGCAGGCAGCGCGAGGAGGAGCAGCAGGGGGGTGAGGGAGCGCACGGGGAGAGCCTCTAGCACAGGATTCTACTCACGGGTAGATTCCTGGAGGTGCAGCAGGTGGAAGGCGGCGATCACCAGGGAGTGGGCCACGGTCCCGCTGCGCACCAGCTCCGGCAAGGAGGCCTGCGGGTGCAGGTGCACCGCGATCTCCTCGTGCTCGTCCAGGTCCTGCGCGCCCTCGGGCCGGCAGCCGTCGATGAGCGCGGTCCAGCAGCGGTTGTCCTGGATGGCGGGGTTCACCTGCACCGAGCCCAGCAGGGACGCGCGGCCGCCGACGAAGCCTGTCTCCTCCCGAAGCTCCCGCACCGCGGCCTCCAGGGGGTCTTCGCCCTCGTCCACCAGCCCGCCGGGGATCTCCAGCGTGACCGACTCGGTGCCGTGGCGGTACTGCTCCACGAACACGACGTCGCCGTCGGCGGTGCGCGCGATGATGTTGACCCAGCGGGGGTGGCGCAGGCGCAGGAAGCGGCCGCGGCGGGCTGCATCGACGGGCGACCAGGCCTCCCGCTCGGTGATGCGCAGGATGCGGGACTCCAGCAGGAGCTCTTCGGGGCCGGCCGGCCAGGGGCGAACGTCGGTCATGCGCCCGCAGACTACTTCGTGATCACGCTCTCGTAGTTCATGGTCCCGTTCACGTCCCAGACCTGGACGGTGGCGGTGTTGCCCGTGATCTCGAAGAGGAAGAAGCCCTCGGTGTCGGCGTCCTCGAACCAGGTGGGCTGGCTGCCGTCGATGCTGCTGGTCTTGGCGCCCGCGCCGGTGATCACGAGCTGGGTGCCGTTGCAGGTGTCCACCATCCACTGGCGGCTGTGGTCGTGCCCGCAGATGTAGAAATCCGCCTGCCCGCAGACGTTGTCGTCCAGGAAGTCCTTGATCTCATCGCCGGAGACGTAGGGCACGAAGGGGATGCCCTCGTAGGTGCCGGCGTTCCCGTGGGGGCCGTTGGAGAGGTAGGGGTGGTGGCCGTAGACGAAGCGCCAGTCGCCGGTGGACGCGCCGGCCCACTCGGACTGCAGCCAGGAGGCCTGATCGTCGGTGAGGTCCGAGTAGCTGGTGATGAAGGGTGCGCCCAGGCCGTCGAAGAAGACCGAGGACGTGTCGATGCCGAAGAGGTCCACGTTGCCCCAGCTGTGCTTGTAGTAGCGGCCGGGCATGGTCCACTTGTCGCTGTAGTCGCTGTACTCGACCTGCACGTCGCCCTTCCACAGCTCCACGCCGGTGCCCCAGAGGCCTCCGTCGTGGTTGCCGAGCACCGGGTAGAAGGGCAGGTCCAGGTTGGCGTAGGGGTCCTCGAACTTGTCGTCCCACTGCGAGTCGGTGACGCTGTCCACGCCCACGTCGTAGAAGTTGTCGCCCATCAGCAGGACGAAGTCGCAGCCCCCGGCGGCCAGGCACACGCTCTCGATCACCAGGGACGCCGGCTGCTGGTTGGAGAAGCCCGTGCCCACGTCGCCCATGGCGATGAAGCGGACCGTCGTGGGGGGCGGGGTGCTGTCGTCGTCGTCGGGGGCGGTGTCGTCGTCGTCGGGG
>CALCXL010000194.1 GCA_937907595.1 uncultured Pseudomonadota bacterium | reverse complement strand
CCGCAGCTGACCCCCAAGGGCCACCTGCTCTACGACCTGTATCAGGCCTGGGGCTGGGAGTCCTTCGGCCTGCGCTGCGAGGAGTTCGCCAACAAGGTGGTGGACGACACCAACCTGGTCATCGATCAGGCCTCGGTGCGCTTCGCGGAGCCCCAGGAGGTCTACCCGGACTACTCGGCGGTGACTGAGAACGTGCCGGTGCACATGGCCTTCCCGCGCAACCCGGCCATCATCCCCATCCTCTCCATCGGCCAGGCCACGCTGGACCGCCCCATGGTCGACGTGGGCTTCCAGTTCGCCATCAGCGACGCCATGGACACCAACAGCGGCTTCGTGGTGGGCACGGCGGGTGAGAACCTGCTGCTCTTCACCCGGTGGACCAACAAGGCGCTGTGGGCCGAGTTCTACCTGGGCGGCTACGTCCGCTCCATGAAGTTCAACTACTGGTACGACCTGGACGACGACGGCAGCACGGAGACCACGGACGACCGCTTCCTGGCCGCCGGCAAGCAGCGCTACTTCATCACCGCGGGCTTCGCGGGCGTGAACCTGCCCTTCTCGGCGCTGTTCAACATCGACATCTCGACCTTCCACTCCTACGTCGGCATCCAGGGCGTGGGCGAGGGCAAGACCTTCCGCGACCTGAACTACCGGGCGCAGCAGACCCTGGCCCTGACGCTCAAGTCCCGGGCCATGGGCGGTCGGGGCTTCGGGCAGATCAACCCGCGCGGCGGCCGCGTCTTCACGTTCACCTGGAACCCCAACTACACCCAGTCCCTCAACGAGGCGACGGGCGGGGTCAGCGTCGACGACGGCCAGATCTTCACGGGCTACTTCTTCAACCGCTTCATGATCAACTACGGCGAGTACGTCGCCCTGCCCTTCAAGCTCCCGAGCGGGGAGAACGCGGGGCACACGCTGCAGGTGGAGGCTCAAGTGGGCCTGGTCGACCGCAACGTGCCCTTCGGCGACGAACTCAAGGCGGGCGGCGGCTTCGGCAACAACTTCCGCAACCCCTTCGCCTCCAACAGCTTCTTCGCGGGCTACGAGGGCTTCAGCCTGTCGGGCGAGACGTCGGCCATCCTGCACCTGCAGTACCGCTTCCCGCTGGCGCGGGACATCGACACGAAGATCGGCGAGCTCTACCTCCAGTCGGCCTACCTGCAGGTCTTCGGCACCGTCGGCAACCTCTGGTCCTACCGCCTCAAGGACCCCGACAACTCGGTGGAGTACTTCGGGGAGAAGACCGTCATCGACGAGGGTGGGCGCGTGGGCGGCCAGATCGCCAACGAGGAGCACCTCATCCGCGAGTGGCCGGGCATGGAGGCCGAGGAGAATGGCAACCACGTGCTGGGCGACGTCGGCATCGAGTTCCGGCTGGCGGCCATGCTCTTCAACCGCTCGACGTGGAACACGTCCTTCGCCGTGGCCTACGGCTTCAACCAGGTGGCCGGTCGTGGTGACGTCAACAACGACGGCATCCTGACCAACTCCGCCGACCCATCCATCAACACCCGTTCGGATGAGAAGGAGCCGGGAGGCTTCCGCTTCTACATCCGCATCGGTACCGGCTGGTAGGGCAGGGGGCACTCATGAAGATTCACACGACCACCCGGATCCTCCTCCTCGCGTCCGTCGCGGTGGGGGCCACGTCCTGCGGCTACAACACCGGCATCTCCGACATCAAGCCCGTGGGCGTCGGCTACGAGCCCGGCGACCTGTTCCCGGGCCCGGAGGCGCGCGGCGGCCTCATCGACGCGGTGCTGCTCCAGATCAGCGGCCAGCAGCTGGACCTGGGCGTCACGGGGCTGTTCTTCAGCACCGGCGCGTTCACGGACCCGCAGACGGAGCTGTTCGAGACGGTGCTCTCCTTCGGCTACTTCTTCTCGCCGGCGATCATCTCGGCCGACGAGTGGCAGTTCATCTCCCCCAAGGGCCCGGACATCGAGGAGGCCTGCATCGTCCAGGTCAACAGCGGCGGCCCCCTGGGCCAGCTGACCACGGTGGACGTGGGCGACCGGGTGAGCCTGACGAACCTGCAGGAGAACGGCGAGGACCCCACCCGCCTGGACCTGTCGCGCAACCCGCAGACCTACCCGACCAACACGACCCGCGTGTCGATCTCCTACAGCGGCACGGACGTGTACCGGCCGGCCTCCCCGGGCTTCCCGGGCAACTGGGCCTTCGGCCAGGACATCGAGATGCACTTCGACGGCGGCCTGCCCCCGGCGAACACCCCGGTGGCCTCGATCCCGCGCCCCTCGGACGCCGAAGACCCGCGCGCCGGCAAGGAAGCCGGGGACCCGCGCAGCTTTTCGCCCGACGATCTGGGGGCGGTACAGGTTACCAACAGGCTGAACCCCGACGCTGAGGACTGGGTGACCATGCGCTACTCGCCCGGCCAGAACATGCCGAACCCCACCCGCAACGACAAGGTGCTGTCGGTGCGCTGGGAGCCGCCCGTGAGCGACGGCCCCTCGCAGGTGACCATCGGCCTGAAGCTGCTGGGCGCCGACGAGCCCTACCTGCTCGACGACGACGAGTTCTGCGTCTCCTCGCTCCCCGAGGAGGGCGGCGTCGCCGACCAGGACGCGCTGGAGGCCTACAACGCCCGCAAGGTGAAGTGGTGCGACGACGGGTACGAGCCGGACACGGCCATCGGCAACGACGAGAGCGGCCTGGACTACCTGGCCACCGAGGACACCTGCCACGACGGCGTGGACTCGGATCACCCCCAGGGCCCCAACGGCACCGACCCCGGCATCCCCGAGCTGCCGCCCGAGGAGTGGGACCCGGCGCTGAGCGACGGCTGCGATGAGACCGGCTGCGAGATCAACGGCGTGTGGGTTGAGCCCGACCCGGACTGCGCGCGCCACGTCTACGCCACCGCCACCTGCATCGCCGACCACTGCGTGGACAACGGAGGCGGCCGCAGCCCCGAAGAGCACCTGGGCGAGCTGATCTGCACGGCCACGGACGACGGCGAGTTCACGGTTTCGACCGAGCAGATCGACCGGCTCCTGGCCGGGCTGGCGGACGAGGAGATCCTCGGCGCCATCATGTCCGTGTCGCGCGTCAACGAGCAGCTGGTCAACGTGCCCCTCGCCCGGGACCAGATCGGCAACGAAGACAACATCAACCCCGTCCGCTTGCGCCTGGCGCAGGTGCAGTACGGCCGCGTTGATTGGGAGGCAGAATGATCGCCCGTCCCGCCCTGATCCTGCCCGCCCTGGGCCTGCTGCTCGCGGCCGGCTGCACACCCGCTGAGCCCTACTTTGGTGGGGCCGAGCCCGTGGTCGATCTCGTCGATCCGGCCTGGGAGAACGGCATCGGCGGCGGCCAGGTCGTGCTGGCCTACATCGCCGACCTGGAGGCGATGTCCGAGGACGAGCGCCTGCTGCTCGCGGAGTACGTGGTCACGATCTCCGGCGACTTCTCGGAGTGCTTCTCCCCCCTGGTGACGTTCGCCAACCGCAACGCCACGGTGGTCGATCGTAACGACTCCGCGCTTTCGGTGCTCACGCCCCCCGGACCCATCTCCGGTGGTCCGGTGGAGGTGGCGGTCGTCTGCGAAGAGGGCGTCAGGCGCCTGCCCGCTGGCTACGACTACGTCATCGGCGACGCCGTCTCCCGCGGGGTGATCCCCGGCGAGGAGGACGCGGGCGAGCAGTACCTCAACCCCCGCGGGGAGGCCGCGCGCCGCCTGGATTCGCTGTACGCCGACGAGTACGGCTCCATGGCGATCATCTACCCGGCCGAGCCCTTCGCCAACTGGCCCGCCCCGCAGGTCATCGGCTTCGTGCACACGCAGCCCACCCCCCGCCAGTCCGCGTACTACCTCACCAACGGGCAGCCCGGCCTGGAGTACGGCGGCGTGCCCCTGGAGGTCGTGAACGAGGACGGCCCCTTCCCCCAGCACCTGGCCGACCAGCCGGGCCTGGACTGGGACCCCGCGCCCATGGGCGAAGAGGTCTCCGCCGGCGACGCCATCAGCTTCTTCCGCCAGCGCAGCACCGCCACGGGCGACGCCCTGCGCGCCAACGCCCGCAAGGTGCGCAACCAGAACCCCCTGGCTCCGGACCCCAACACCCCCGCACCGGACGACCCGCAGACCCCCAACTCCGACGGCATCTGGTTTGAGATCTTGCACGACGGCACCACGCACTTCCTGCGCGCGGCCCAGTGGACGGGCAGCTGGTGCGCCGACAACGTGGGCCGCGAAGGCTGCGTTGACGACGCGCTGGACGCGGCGGACATCGCCGAGAACCTGCGGCTGGACAACGTGCGGATCGGCTTCGACTGGCGCCCGCGCTGGTTCACCCCGGACCGCCCCTCGCGGGAGCTCTTCGACGACTACGCCGACGCAGCGCCAGAGTTCCTGGCGTACTTCGACTGCCTGGACGGCGGCGGCGCCGAGGAGGACTGCCTGGATCAGGTGGGCTTCATGATCCCCACCGGGACCTACGAGCACGTGCGCGTCATCCACTCGCGGGACGACGACGAGTCCTGGCCCTGGCTGACCGACGGCTTCATCCGCGTGATCGAGGTCGTTCCCTCGATCCAGATCGAAGAGGGCAACAACTACGTCGACCTGCCCGAGCTGGCGGTGGGCGAGGCGCTGCTGGACGACTCCAACCCCAACCGCATCTACTACCTGGCTGAGTCGCTGGGTGAGAACGTGATGCCCCGGGGCGAGCCCACCTACATCTCCTACCCCGGCGGCTTCTTCCGCGGGGTGTCGGTGCCCGAGCGGAACCCGAACAAGGAGTTCCCCGACTGCACCGAAGACGGCGGCCCCCCGGCCCCGGACACGGACTGCTACGAGCAGTTCCCCTGGGTGCAGGCCCCGAACGTGGAGTTCGGCACCTTCTTCAACAACGACACGGTGGGCGCGCCGGTCCAGAACGTGACCGTGACGGACCCCCTGGACCCCGAGGGCGGGGAGCTGGACCTGGAGTTCTCCACCGGCGGCATCAACTTCTGGATCCCCCTGAGCCAGCAGGTGCCCGGCTTCGAGGACGACGTCCTGCTCACCGACTGGCGCGTGGCCCTGCCCGGCCGGCGGACGTCGACGGTTCGTGACGAGGAGACGGGCGAGTACCCGCGGGACGAGACGGACCTGGGCGACGACGTCTGGGGCGATCGCACCTTTGTGGTGGCGGAGCTCGGCGTGCGTGACCTGGACGGCGCCAGCGGCTTCGGCGCGACCTGGCTGTGGCGCACCAAGCTCTGGGCCTGGGCCGGCGACGACTACATCGTCTTCCCCAAGGAGCAGCTGGCGACGCTGCCGCGCATCGGCGACCTGACCCGCCCCGACAACGAGGTGATGGTCAACGACAACCTGCTGGGCACCTACAGCTTCAACGTGCGCCGGGTGGCGAGCTTCCCCATGGGCGAGCCCTTCACCAACGCCAACGGCCGCATGGTGTTCGACATGAACACCATCACCACCTACTACTTCCGCACCGAGCACGGCTGCTTCGACGGCTTCGACAACGACGGCGACGGGCTCTGCGACGTGGCCGGGTGCAACGACCCGAACAACCCCGACGAGCGCCTGCCCGCCGACCCGGGCTGCACGGCGGAGACCACCCCGGAGTACGAGACCGCGATCTGCCAGAACGAGGAGGACGACGACAACGACGGACTCATCGACATGGACGACCCGGACTGCGAGTCGCCGAACGATCCCGAGGAGCGTTCGACCTGCGCCGACGGCGTCGACAACGACGTGGACGGCTGGACCGACATGGACGACTCGGGCTGCACCGACTCGGCGGACCACTACGAGTACGACGAGACGAACCCGGCCACGCCGCCCCTGGTCTACAACCCGGCCAACCCGGCGGGGCTCATCCCCCCCGACGTCTACCGCTACAGCTACCAGACCGAGTGCAACGACGGCATCGACGACGACGGCGACGGCGCGGTGGACTCCCAGGACCCGGGCTGCGAGGACGGCGCCGACGACAGCGAAGGCGGCGACAACTGCGACGACGGCGTGGACAACAACGGCGACGGCTGGGTCGACTTCGAGGACATCACCTGCCGCCCGGGCTCGGGCCTGGAGCCGGAGGGTGACTACACGCCGGCCAACGCCGCGCTGTTCGCCTGCTCCAACAAGGACCGCATCCTGCAGCCCGATGGCACCTTCCTGGAGCTGCCCATCGACGACGACAACGACGGCCTGCCGAACTCCCTGGACCCCGAGTGCGGCTACGGCTGGGACACCACCGGGGAGGCGCTGGCGCCGAACGCCTGCTCGGACCTCATCGACAACGACGGCGACGGCTGGATCGACGCCGCGGACGCCCAGTGCGTCAACTTCGTCACCAGCGAGGAGGACGGGCCGCCCTCGGGCCAGTGCGCCGACGGCCTGGACAACGACACCGACGGCTGGATCGACGCGGCGGACCCCGACTGCTCCTCGGGCGCCGGGGACGAGGGCCTCTTCTCCAGTCCGCTGGAGTGCAACGACCACGTGGACAACGACCTCGACGGCCTGATCGACGCCGAGGACCCGGAGTGCGCCACGGGCAAGGACATCCACGAGGATCGCTAGCCGCGGGGGCCCTCGCCGCCCGTTGCCGCTCCTTCGTCCCCCCGTGACCCGGTCGTCCCCCTCATGAGCACCGCTCACAGCTCGCTGCTCTTGCGCGGAGTCGGCACCCTCGTCACCTGCGATCCCACGTTGGGCGAGGGTCCCCTGGGCCTGGTGCGCGACGCCGCCGTGCTCTGTCGGGGCGAACGCATCGTGTACGCGGGCCCCCAGGCGGGGCTGCCGACGGTGGAGGGGGCCGAGCCCCTGACGCTGGACCTGGACGGCCACATGGTGATGCCGGGCCTGGTGGACTGCCACACCCACCTGGTCTTCGCCGGGGACCGCCTGGACGACTTTCAGGCCCGGCTGGAGGGCGACAGCTACGCCGCCATCGCCAGCCGCGGTGGCGGCATCCTCTCCACTGTGCGCGCCACCCGGGCGGCCAGCGACGAGCTCCTGGTGGACCTCTGCGAGGGGCGCGCCGAGCGGCTCGTGGCCCACGGCGTCACCACGGTGGAGGTCAAGTCCGGCTACGGCCTGGACCCCCGGCAGGAGCTTCGCCTGCTGGAGGTGATCAGGACGGCCTCGCAGCGCTGCATCGCCGAGCTCGTGCCCACCTTCCTGGGCGCGCACACCCTGCCGGTGGAGGCGCGGCGCTCCGACGAGGCTCGCCGGGCCTACGTCGACTCCGTGGTGGACGACATGCTGCCCGCGGTGGCGGACCGCGGTCTCGCCCGCTTCTGCGACGTGTTCGTGGAGGAGGGGGCCTTCACCCTGGAGGAAGGGCGCCGGGTGCTGATGGCGGCGCGGGAGCTGGGGCTGGGCCTCAAGGTGCACGCCGACCAGATGACCCAGACCGGCGCGGCGGGCCTGGCCGCGGAGCTGGGCGCCGTCTCCGCTGAGCACCTGGAGTACGCCTCGGACGAGGACCTTCAGGCCATGGCGCGGGCGGGCACCGTGGCGGTGCTGCTGCCCGGGGCGGCCTTCTTCCTGCGCGATCAGCCGCCGGCCGCCGCGCGCTTCCGGGCGGCCGGCGTGCGCATGGCCATCGCCACCGACTTCAACCCCGGCTCCTCGCCGTCCGCGCACCTGCCCCTCATGGCCCAACTGGCGGTGCTGCAGGGCGGCGTCACCCTCGACGAGGCGATCCTCGGCATCACCGCCCACGCGGCCCAGGCCCTGGACCTCCACGGGGATCGGGGCACGGTGGGCGCTGGCATGCGCGCGGACCTGGCCCTGTTCCGGGCCCGGGATCCGCGGGAGCTGCTGTACGAGATCGGCGCCAACCACTGCACTGGCGTCGTGAAGTCCGGCCGCTACCACCGGGTCGACGCGGCCCGCACCTCCCGGATCCGGGTGGGCGCGCGTGGCTGACCGCCGGGCGTTCGGTGGGCGGGACCCAGGACAGGCCGCCTTGCGCGTCCCGGCGCAGGCCTTAGACTACGGCGCGGTCGCGAACCACCACGGAGGAACCAAATGACCCCCATCCTCGCCATGTGGACGCCCGGGCCCCTGGAGCTCGTCGTTCTGCTCGTCCTGGTGATGATCTTCTTCGGCGTCGGCAAGCTGCCGGAGGTCGGAAGCGCCCTGGGCAAGAGCATCAAGGCCTTCAAGGAGGGTCAGAAGACCGACGCCTTGGACGTCACCCCCGACTCGGAGACCATCGAGGTCAACGAGGTCCAGTCCGAGAAGCGCTGACCGCCGGGCCGAACGGCTCGCTCAGTTCGGCTCCGTCGGGCCCACCCAGAACGCTTCCAGCTCCCGCGCCGCTGCCTCCAGGTCGATCTCCACGTCCTCGTCGGGCAGCTCGAGCAGGATCTCGCCGCTCTCCCCCAGACGGTGCACCGGCGGCTCCCCGTCCTCGGCCAGGTTCTGCGCCCGCCGCGCCAGCAGCGAGGTCGCCATCGCCCGCACCGGCTCCTTGAGCTTGCCCGCGGAGGCCACGAACCGCAGCCGCTGCACCATGAGGTGGGGCAGGCAGGCCAGCGCGACGTCGATGGGCGTGTAGGGGTTGCAGGCCAGCGCGACCTTGACGTGGTAGCGCTTGATCCACTTCGCGTTGCGGAAGACCACCAGCAGGATGTCCGGATTGGTGGGCTGCATGGCGGCGATCTTGACGACGTCGCGCTCGGTCAAGCGAGGGTTGCGCAGCACCAGGTCGATGACCGCGGCGTTGCGGTCGAAGAGCAGGCGGTCGAGCTTCAGGCGATCGGTACCGCGGGCGTGCGCCTTGCGCCAGCCCAGGGCCAGGTCCCCCATCTGCCGGTTCTCGCGGGCCATGAAGTGATCGCCCGGGATCAGCCCCGCCAAGGTGTCCGGGGAGAGCAGCAGCCTGGAGACGCCGACCCGGTTCCGAGCGCGCGCCAGCTCGTAGACCCGGCGGGCGTGCTGGTAGCCCAGGCCGTCGGCCAGGGGCCGGGCGACGGTCAAGTCCAGGAGGAGCTCCCCCGCCCCCTGGACCCGGCGGTTGGCGCGGTCCATCAGCCCGTCGAGCAGGGCCAGACAGAGGTGGGCGTCGTAGCGCCGCAGCCGCTCGGCCAGCACCGCCGAGCGCATGGCCCGATCGGGCAGGATCAGGAGCCGGGCCGAGAAGAGGTCCACCGCGTCGCGGGCGCGGGCGTCGATGCTCGCGCGCAGCACGTCCAGCAGGCGCTCCTGCATGGGGCTTCGCTCGAGGGGGGGCTTGATGCTCACTCCCCACAGAATCGCACGCCCCGCGGCGCCCTGCCGAGCGCGTAGACTGCGGACCCCGTGAGCGGCGACGTCGGCCAGCCTGCCTCCCTGGAAGGAACGGTCGCGCACATCGTGTGGACCAACCCGGACAGCGGCTTCACCATCCTGCGCCTGGACCTGGACGACCGGGTTCTGCCCGTCGCCGTGCGCGGCACGCTGCCCGGGGTGGCGGTGGGCGAGCGCATCCACGTGCACGGTCGCTGGGTGGAGGACCCGAAGTACGGTCGGCAGATCGACGCCGAGGGCTTCCTGCCGGTGGATCCCCGCACGGCCGACGGCCTGGAGCGGCACCTGGCCAGCTCGCTGTTCGACGGGATCGGGCCGGTCTT
>CALCXL010000193.1 GCA_937907595.1 uncultured Pseudomonadota bacterium | reverse complement strand
GCTTGTCGACGACGGAGGCCAGCTCCAACAGGCGGTGGCGCTGCAGCGGCTGGCCCGTGGCGTCCAGCTCCCGAGCCCCCAACCTCGGCGGCGCGCCCTGGATCCGGCCGTCGACCAGGGCGCCGACGTGCCGCAGGACCTCCCCGGCGGCGTCCACCACCCAGGTCTCCAGCCAGACCTGCTGCAGGTCCAGGGGCCCTGAGGGGAAGACGTGGCCGATGCGCTGGTTGCGCAGGGTGGCCCGCAGCTCCAGGCCCTCGGGGCCCACCTCCGCCTCCAAGGCCAGGTCCAGGGCCCGCAGGGTCGGGTCCCCCACCCGGAGATCGGGCAGCGCGGGCGGCGCGGGGGGCGGCCAGGTGGGGGCGTCGATGGGCATCCAAAGGGCGGCCCCGGACTGCAGCAGGGTCAGGCGCTGCACCGCAGCGACAGCAGCGGCGTCGGCGGGGGAGAGGGGGTCCAGGGTGGCGGCCAGGTCGACGTTGATGCCGGCCATGTCGTGGCGGTAGCGGTCGAAGGGACGCTGGGCCACGCCCAGGTGGCAGCGCTCGCAGAAGGCCGCGCCGTCGTTCGGCGCCGGGCCCTCCAGCAGGGTGTCCTGGAGCACGAAATGGTCGACCAGTCCGTGATCTGGCCCCAGCTCCAGGCGGTGGCAGGCGCGGCAGGGGCCCTCGGAGAGCACGAAGTCGCCCACGCCGAGCACCTGGTCGTGGTGCCGCGGGTCCAGGCCCAGGGCCTTTCGACCCAGCCAGCCGGGGTAGGCGGTGGGGCCTGCTGCGACGGAGTACACGCCGTTGCCCGGGGTCGGCGGCGCGGAGATCATCGCGTGGCAGACCAGACAGGAGACGCCATCGGACCCGTCGGACGACGCCCCGTCCCGGTACTCGTCCATGCGCCCCGTCAGCAGCCGCTCCGGGTCGTGGCAGCCCGCGCAGAGGGTGACGTCGGCCAGGTCGCCCCGCTCCAGCAGGTCGTTCACGGCGGCCCGGTACAGCCGGTTGCGGCCGGCGAAGCGGTGAGTGGAGCCCGCCCACTCGGCCGTCACGTCGGGGTGGCAGCCGGCCTCCCCGCAGCTCAGGCTGTCCCGCAGGGCCTCGGCGGGCAGGTGCTCCCAGTCGTCGCTCAGCGACGCCGCGCGCTCCGAGGCCGTGGCCGGCGTGCTGGCCACCACCACGCCAGCCGCCGTGCTGCGGTCCTGCATCGTCCGCAGGTTCTCCGCCCGGTAGGCCCCGAACAGCAGGGCCGCCCCCAGCCCCAGGCACGCCGAGAGGGCCGCGCGCGCCCGCAGGCCGGGCGCTTCCCGCTTCCACAGGCGGGAGGAGATCAGGTGGAGCGCCAGCGCCACGACCGCGGCCCCACCCGTTGCGCTGTGGGCGGAGATGGCCAGGAAGAGCGAGTCCCGCCCCACCACCTCCTGGGCCAGCGCCGTGCCCATCGCCCAGACCCCCAGCACGGCCACGAAGAGGCCGCTCCACCGCGCGCTCCGCCGCCGCTTCACCGGCGCGAAGACCCCGCCCAGGCCGGTGAGCAGCGCCACGGCGCACAGCAGCGCCAGGGCCAGGGGCGCGCTCAGGTAGTAGGGCTCCACGGGCTGGCCGGCGAAGAGGTCGGCCAGGGTGGTGGCCCAGTGCTCGGTGAGGTCCCGGTCGTGGGGGGCGTTGAGGCCGCCGATGGAGGGGAGGGCGCCCAGGGCCACGAGGCCGAGCACGACGGCGACGCTCCGCGCGGGGCTGCCGGTCGCCTTGAGGTGCCCGCGCAGGGCCGGGATCGCCAACAGCAGGAGCACCCAGCCCGCCAGCCAGTGCAGGGCGAGCACCGCCAGGCTGCCGGGCCAGGTGGCGTCGGACAGGAGGATCCACAGCCCGCTGAGGACCACGGCGACGGCGACGGCCCAGGCGATGCGCAGCACGCGCCCAGGATCGCAGGGGGAGGGGAGCGCGGCCAGCGCGGCGGAACGATGGGGACCGAGCGCGGCCCCTGGCGCTCAGATCAGAGCGATCGCCGCCACAGGAAGACGATCAGCCCGAGCAGCAGGACCCCGCCGGGCACCAGCAGGATCGCGGCCAGCATCACCAGCAGGCTCTGCAGCAGGTCCAGGTCCATGTTGGACGCGGACTTGGCCTTCGGCGGGATCTTGACCAGGTCGGCCTGCTCGGCGAGGTAGGCCACGGTCCGCTGGGCCAGGTCCGAGTTGCCGAAGGCGCCCAGACCACCGTCGGTGAGCCAGTCGGCGTCGCCCACCACCAGGATCTTGCCCTGCTGCTCCACGCCTTCGCGGTGCAGCTCGCTCAGCGCGGCCAGGATCAGGGGGCCCTGGTGGTCGTCCTCGTCGCGGGTGGCGGCGCCCTCCTCCAGCCGGGTCTCCCCCCAGGCGGCCTCGCTGCTCATGACCAGGTCGAAGACCGTCTGCGCCGAGGGGTCCTCGTTGATGTTGAGGATCGACCGCGCCGTCGGGAAGACCGTGGGGACCGAGAGGTCGTCGGTGATGTCGTGGTAGCCGAAGCCCGAGGAGATCACGCTGGTGGCGTCGCCGACGTACGAGTGCATGAGCTCGTCCAGCACCAGGTCGTGCTGCAGCTTGATGCCCCACTGGGGCAGGACGCCCTCCCAGCCCGTCGCCGCCGCGGGTCGGCCCGGCAGGTTGGGCTCCACCGCCAGCAGGAAGGAGCCGCCGTCCTGCTCGACCCAGCGCTGAATCATCGCCACCTCCCCCTCGCTGAACGGTGCGCGGGGCCCGACCGACAGCAGGAGCTCGGCGTCGTCGGGGATCGCCTCGGCCCGGCGCGTCTCCAGGGAGTCGACCTGCAGGCCGACGTTGCGCAGCTGCCCGGCCAGGGTGCCCAGGCCGTCGTCGCCCATCTCGCCGATCAGCGCCTCGCCGTGGCCGGTGATGAAGTAGACGCCCGCCTTGCGGTCCTGGCCCAGGCGGAGCAGCGCGTTGGCCAGGTCGCCCTCGTCCGGGTCGAACAGGCGCTCGGTGCGCTCCTGGCCGTCCTTGCGCGCGGAGACGATGACCGTGCCGTTGCCTGCGTTGCCGGCCTCCAGGGCCCGGCGGGGGTTGGCGAGGGGATCGACGACCTCCCAGGCCAGCGCCGGGTTCACGCCGCGCACCGCCTCGCCCAGCGCCACGAAGCGCGTGCGTTGCTGCTCCTGCCGGGCGTCGCCCAGGGCTGCGAAGTAGCCGGTCACGGCCAGCTCGACCCCCGCGGGCACCCCGGCCACCACGGCGGCCGCCTGCTCGCTCAGGCTGTGGCGCCCGTCCTCGGTGAAGTCCCAGCGGCGGGGGCTGCGCTCGCCCAGGTGCACCACCAGCCCGGCGATGCCGGCGACCACGGCGATGAGGAGGACGGACAGCCCCTGGTCCCGCCCGCCCCGGGATCGAACGGCGCGTCCCAGGGCCTCCCAGTCCAGGTAGATCCAGCCGGCGATGCCCACGGCGGCCGTCGCGCCCAGCCAGGTCAGGCCGGGGGCGTCGGGGGCGAAGACGGTGAGGGCGGCGAAGAGGAGCAGGGCCAGGAAGCCCAGGGCCCCCATGCTCCGGCCGATCACGGTGACGAACATCGCCCTACCTCCACCGGTGGCTCTCGACGCGCTGCTGCGCGACGAAGAGGAAGAGGGCGGTGAGGCTGCCGAACCACACCAGGTCGTTGCTCTTGAGCAGCCCCTGGCCGAAGGCCTCCATGTGGTTCATGAGGCCGATCATCTGCCCCAGGGGCTGCAGGATGCCGTCGGAGCTGGCCAGGAAGCTGAGGATCCACAGCGCCATCAACCCGGCCCAGGAGATCACCGCGGCCAGGATCTGGGAGCTGGACAGCGCCGCGGCCATCACCCCCAGGGCCGAGCCCAGGCCGGTCAACAGCACCACGCCCAGCAGCGCCGTCAGCAGGGGAGCCAGGGGTGGATCGCCGAAGAAGTAGAGCGTGGCGGGCACGTAGAGCAGGCCGACGCCCAACAGGCCGCCGAAGAAGGCCCAGAGCCCCAGCCACTTGCCCAGCACCACCTGCGTGGACGACACCGGGGAGCTGAGCAGCAGGGCCATGGCGCCCCCGCCCTGCTCGTCGCTCAGCACCCGCATGGTCACCACGGGCATGAAGAGCACGAGAAGCAGGCCCAGGGTGCTGACGAAGGGCTGGATGACCCCCTCCAGCATGCCGAAGTCGGTCATGCCGTACATCTCCGCCTGGCCGGCGAGCTGCGCGTAGGAGTCCAGGACCAGGGCCCAGAAGACCCCGGCGATGAAGAGGAAGGCCGCGGAGACGACGTAGCTGAAGGGCGCGTGCAGGTAGCCGCGAAGCTCCCGGCGGGCGATGTGCCAGATCATGGCGATGCCTCCTGCGCGACGGTCCCGGCGACGGCGGCCAGGTAGACCTCCTCCAGCCCGCCCTCGGTGCGGCTCTCCAGCAGGCCGAAGGCGGCTGCGGCCGCGTTGACCGCCCCGCGCACGTCGCGATCCAGCCGCACCGCGACCCGTCCGCCGCCCCGATCCTCGGCTCCCGCCACGCCGTCGAGGGCGTCCAGGGCGGCCAGGAGGTCCGGGCCGGGGCGCTCCACCAGCAAGCGCAGGCGCTGGGCCGCGCCGAGCTGGGAGCGGAGCTCGTCCTCGGTGCCGGCGTGCACCAGGCGGCCGTCCTTGATGATGACGACGCGGTCGCAGGAGGCGGTGACCTCGCTGAGGATGTGGGTGGACAGCACGATGGTGTGGTCGCCCCGCAGCTCCGCGATGAGGCTGCGGATCTCCGCCATCTGCGCCGGGTCCAGCCCCGACGTGGGCTCGTCGAGCACCAGCAGCCGGGGGTCGTGCACCAGGGCCTGCGCCAGGCCGACGCGCTGTCGGTAGCCCTTGCTGAGGTGGTCGATGACCCGGTGGGCCACGTCGCCCAGGCCGGTGCGATCCACGGCCCGCTCCACCGCCGCCGGCCGATCCCCTCGTCCGACCCCGCGCAGGCGGGCGGCGTGCTCCAGGTAGTCGCGCACCGTCATCTGCAGGTAGAGGGGAGGGGACTCGGGCAGGTAGCCGATCTGGCGCCGCGCGGCCTTGCTGTCGGCGCGGACGTCGTGCCCGGCCACCCGCACGCTGCCCGACGTCGCCCCCAGGGAGCCGGTGAGGATGCGCATGGTCGTCGTCTTGCCCGCGCCGTTCGGCCCCAGGAAGCCCAGGACCTCGCCGGCGGCGACGGAGAAGCTGAGGTCGTCGACAGCCACCAGGGGCCCGTAGCGACGGGTCAGTCGCTCCACTTCGATCATCGTTCCTCCCGGTTCCGCGGCCCGGATTCCTAGTCGCATCCGACAAAGCGGTCAAGGTCCCCCCGAGCCCTCCGATGAGGAGGAAGGCAGGGGCGCAACCCCCAACGCACGAACGGGGACCGGGCTTCCCCGCACGGAGGCATCGATGGACGGCAACGCGGCGCGGCAGACGGACGACTTCTTCGGATTCGACGAGGACGAGGGCAGCGGCTTCAAGGGCTCGCAGCGCCTGCCTCCCCAGCCCGACCCCGAAGACGAGCCCCGCCACCTGCAGATGGCCCCCGCCCCGGAGATGGAGCCGGCCCCCCGCTTCGCGGTGCACCTCCCCGTGACCCTCTGCTGGGGCGGCCTGGATCGTCGGCGCACCGCCGTGGACGTCAGCAAGGAGGGGCTCTTCGTGGAGACCCCCGACTACCGCGCCGTGGGCGACATGGTGCAGATGGTGGTCCGACTCCCCCGCGGCGACAGCCTGCGCGTGCTGTGCAGCGTGGAGCGCGTCGTGGCCCCCGAAGAGGCCGCCTTCTGCGGCGGCATGCCCGGCATGGGCCTGCGCTTCTTCCTCATGGACGCCCGCATGCGCGGCTCCTGGGACGGCTACCTGGACGACCTGGCCCGGGGCACGTCGCCCTTCGCGCCGGACCCCGAGCGCCCCGAGCACATGGGCGAGGTCCCCCTGGAGCTGACGCGTCGCCGGGCGCCCCGGCGTGGTGGTCAGTTCCGCGTGCGGGTCAAGGGCCTGCTGCGGGACAAGGAGTTCGTGACCGAGGACATCTCCAGCGGCGGCCTCTTCATCGCCACCGACAAGCCGGCGAACCCCGGCACCCGGCTGGGCCTGTTCGTGGTGCACCCCCTGACCCAGCGGGAGATCGCGCTGGAGGCGATGGTGCGCTGGACCCGCGGGTCGAAGAACATCGCCGGGGAGCCGCCCGGCATGGGCGTCCAGATCATCAACGACTCGCCCGAGGACGCCGAGCTCTTCCTGCGCTTCCTCAACGAAGGCTGATCAGGCGGGATTGAGCCGGCGCCCGCTGCCCGGCGGCCCCACTCCCGGCGGCCTCACTCCCGGCGGCCTCACTGGCGGCAGTCGTCGTCCAGGCGGTCCTTCGTGTAGAGGTAGCGGCCCATGATCTTGGGGGCGTAGCCCATCCCCTCCTTCACCTGCCGCTTCGGCCAGAGGATGGCTTCGATGATCAACTCGCGG
>CALCXL010000192.1 GCA_937907595.1 uncultured Pseudomonadota bacterium | reverse complement strand
GTTCACCGCGCGATGGAGCGGGTCGCCACGGTCTTGTAGAAGCGGAACTCCACGCGGCGGTTCTGCGCCCGGCCCCAGGTGTCGCCGTTGCTGGCGACGGGGTAGTCCTCGCCCAGCCCCACCACCGTCAGGCGGCTGCTGGGCACGCCGGCCAGGATGAGCGCCTGCCGCACCGAGCGGGCTCGCTGCTGACTCAGGTCGGCGTTGTAGTACCAGGAGCCCGTGCTGTCGGTGTGCCCCGCGACCTCCAGCACGGCGCCGTCGTCCATGCGCCGCAGCTGCTGCGCCAGGGTGCCGATCGTGCCCAGCGCCTCGGGCCGCAGCGCGCTGCTGTCGTAGTCGAACCAGACGCCCAGGGAGAGCCGGCTGAAGGCGACGGGCGCGTCGCGGTCGAGCATCTTCGCGGTGGCGGCGGAGGGAGCCATGCCCGTGGCTGCGCGACCGCGGGAGCGCCGCGGGCCCGACGCGTCACCGCGGCCCGAGCCGTAGCCGTCGCCTCCGCCGCCCACGCCCGAACCCCGGGTGCCGAGCCCGCCGAAGCCGGACTGCTCCTCCGCCTCCGCGCCGGACAGGCTGCCCAGCAGGCCCGACGAGCGCCCGGCGCCGGCGTAGCGCTGGGCCTTCTCCTGCGGGGCCGGGTCCCAGGAGGCGCCGGCGTCGTCGGGGGACGGCGCCGAGCGCGGCTGCCCGACCGCCTTGTCCAGGGCGGCCAGGGTCTCGTCCAGGTCGTTGGCCAGGCACTGATCGGCGGAGAGCTGGGCCCCGTCCATGCCCCCTTGCCCCGGCAGGGACCGCGCCAGCTGCGCGGCGTGGTCGCAAGCGCCCCGGGCCACCAGGGTGGCGACCAGGGAGGCCGCCCCGGAGTCGCCGCAGGCGGAGCGCACGGAGCGGAGGGGACCTGAGCCCAGCCCGGCGCCCATCTGCACCTCGTCGGCGGCGGCGCTGAGGGCGTCTGCGCAGGCCGCCTGGGCCGCGGCGGGCAAAGCGAGCAGCGCCAGGGCGCACAGCAAGGGGAGGGAGCCGACGCGCCGCCGAATCGGGGCGGGGCAGCAGGACACGAGCGCAGGCAGGGGGGCGAAGGGGCGGGGCATGGGAGGCTCTCCGGTGGGTTCTGTGCGCTCCGACAGGCCCCACCGCGCCCAGGTTCCCGCTACCTTGGCGGCGTGTCCGAGCGCCCCCCACGTCGCCCCCCCAAGAAGATCACCGCGCCCTACCTGGAGCGCGTGGCGGTGCACTACCTGCAGCGCTACACCGCGCCCAGCGAGCACCTCAAGCGCGTGCTGCGTCGACGGATCCGCAAGAGCGTGGCCCACCACGGCGGGGAGGTGGCCGACCACGAGCCCGCCCTGGAGCAGGTGATCGAGCGGCTGCAGCAGGCCGGCATGCTGGACGACGAGCGATGGACCCACGCGCGGGTGGGCGACCTGCACCGCCGCGGTGCCAGCAAGCGCGCCATCCAGAGCAAGCTGGGCATGAAGGGCGCGCCGCGGGCGATGGTGGATTATGCGCTGTCCCTGCTGGACGCCGACGCCGATCTGAGCGCCGCGCGCGTCTACGCGAAGCGACGTCGGCTGGGCCCCTGGTGCCTGGACGAGGACGAGCGCAAGGAGCGCCGCCAGAAGCACCTGGCCGCCCTGGCCCGCCAGGGCTTCTCCTTCGACGTGGCCCGCCGCGTGCTCGACGGCGAGGCGGACTGATCCTGCTGGCGCGCGATCTTTCCCTGCGCTCCAGGCCGATTTCGTCCTAGGCTGTTCGGAGTCGGAGCGGACCGACGCGGGGAGCGGGCATGACGAACACGAGCACGAGAACCTGGCTGAGCACGGCCGTCGCGGCGGCGCTGCTGGCCACCGGCTGCGTCGCAGAGACCGAAGGCACCGGCGGCCCCGCCGACCTGGGCGCCCCCTCCCAGCAGGAGGGCCCCTCGGGCACCGCCTCGTGGGCGGGCGCGGGCCCGGGCGGCGATCTGTCCAACCCCGCATCGGACGACGGCCTGCCCGACGAGTTCGGCGAGGCGGTGAACAACAACCCCGCGGTCGAGGATCCGCCGGACGACGTCGATCCGCAGGATCCCGTGCTCCCCACCGTGGACGGGGACGCCACGCTCGCGGTGCTGTCCACCGACGGCGGCCAGAGCATCCTCATCCTGGACGGGCAGGGCGACCTGCTGGAGACCATCCCCGTGGTCGCAGCCAACCTGCAGAACCTCGCCTGGCACCCCGACGGCTTCTTCGTGGCGGCGTCGGGCGGCCAGATCGTGCAGGTCGACCTGCAGGGCATCGTCAGCCCCATCGCCCCCATCAACGGCTTCCTGTACCGCATCAACGTGTCCGGCGGCGGCGACGTCGACGTGGCCGAGGAGTCGGAGGTCGCCTCCTACGACATGCAGGGCAACCTGGTGGACAGCCTGGGCGCGCCGGGCGCCTGCTACATGGACATGGGCGTGACCAGCGACGGCGCGTCGATGGCCCTGGACGTCTGGAACTACAAGGTGGTCGAGTGGACGGGCGCGGGCTTCGTCGACCTCATGACCGACCTGCCGGGCACCATCGGCATCCTCGGCCGCGACGACAGCGACACCCTCTGGCTCTCCTCTGCC
>CALCXL010000191.1 GCA_937907595.1 uncultured Pseudomonadota bacterium | reverse complement strand
AGCAGGGCGTCGCCGGCCAGCAGGGCCAGGGCCTCGCCGAACTGGACGTGGGTGGTCGGCCGGCCGCGTCGCTCGTCGTCGTCGTCCATGCAGGGCAGGTCGTCGTGGATGAGCGAGTAGGTGTGCACCATCTCCACGGCGCAGGCCGCGGGCATGACGGCGTCGTAGGGCAGGTCGTCGGCGCCGCCCACGGCCTCGAAGGCGGCGAGGGCCAGCACGGGGCGCAGGCGCTTGCCCCCGCCGAACAGGCTCCAGGCCGCCCCCTCATGCAGCGCCTTCGGCCAGCGCTCCGGCGGGGCCCAGAAGCCCTTGAGGGCCTGATCGACGAGGCCGCGGCGCGACGCGAGGTAGGCGTTGAGGGCGCCGATGTCCGGGGCGTCGCTCATGAGCCCCGGGGCTCGTCGCTCAGGGGCTCGCCGGTCTGCATGTCGACCTCGAGCAGGTTCGGCCCCTCCTCGATCAGCACGGCGACCTTCTTCTCGGCCTCGTTCAGCCGATCCTCGCAGCGCCGCGCCAGGGCGGTGCCCCGCTCGAAGCGGTGGATGGCGTCCTGCAGGGTGGAGTCGCCGCGCTCGAGGTCGGTGACGATGCCCTCGAGCTCCTCCAGGGCCTGCTCGAAGGTGAGGTCTGCGGTGGGGGTCGTGTCGCTCATGGGCGCGGTGTGTAGCCCCGGCCGCGGGGCCGGTCAACCGCGGGCACCGGCGGCGCTGGACGTCGCCTGGGTCCCCCCCTACGGGTACTCCGCGCCCATCTCCCCGGGCGCGCCGTCGCGGACCATCGAGTACAGCAGGTTGGCCCAGAGGGTCGCCGCGTCGAAGTCGCGGAAGATCACGTAGTGGTCGGAGTCGAACTGCCCCACGCCCAGGGTGACCGGGGTGCCGTCGGGGTGCATGGCGTTGCCGCTGTAGGGCGTGGGCTGGGCCGGCAGCTCCCGAAGCTCCAGGCCGAAGACGTCGCGCACGGAGTACGGCTCCGCGATGGGAAGGCCCCCCGCGACGGCCAGGGCCTCGGACGTGTCCACGGTCGTGTCCTGATCGTTGAAGGCCGAGGTCAGCAGCACCGAGACCGGCGGGCCGTTGGACTCGCGAACCCAGCGCGGGGCGTAGTTGATCGGATCCGCGCGCTCGGCGTTGAGCTGGACCAGGCCGAGGATGGGGTGCAGGTCGTTCAGGTGGGTGTTCTTCGGGTCGGCGTTCGCCGATGCGACGAGCAGGTCGGCGAACACCACCGGAGTCTGGCGTTGCAACACGATCATCGACAGGCCTCCGCCCGCCCCGCTGAGCGCCCACGCGCCGATGTCGTCGGCGAAGGGGATGGCCAGGGAGGCGTGCATGGCGCCCTGGCTGTGGCCCAGGTAGTAGATCGCGTTCGGGTTGATGCGGAGCTCGGGGTGGGCCTCGGCGATGGGCCCGCCCTCGGCCAGGTTCTCCTTCACGAACCGGCTGGCGGCGACGATGTCGACGGCCCCCTGTCGGAACATGGTGATGCCCGACTCGGGGTTGAAGAAGTTGAACGAGTTGAGCTGAACGCTGAGCTCGTTGCCGTTCGGCCAGCGCTCGCCGTGGATCGGCGGCGGCACAGAGAACGTCAGGAAGTCGCGTGACGCAGCCAGCAGGCCGGGGCGGAGGGTGCTGCCGTCCAGGTGGCTGAAGCGATCGCCGCCGGTGCCCGGCATCTGCACGATGACGGGCCAGCCGTCCGCGGGCTGCACCCGGCCGTGACGGGGCATGCCGATGGCGAAGGGGATGCGCTCCTCCATCTGCGGTACCGGCTGGCCGGCGTCGTCCCACACGAAGCCCCCGCCCTCGGTGGCGTAGGGGATGGTGCCGCGCTGGAAGTTCTGTGCCAGGTAGGACCCGTCCCAGATGTCGTACTCCGGCTGGTGGTGATCGTCGCCGCTGTCCAGCACCGCGATCTCGTCGGTCCACACCGGGTAGTCGGGGTCGCTGAGCACGTAGTCGGACAGGACCTCCAGCTCGCCCACCGCGTCCTGTGTGGTGAAGACCGTGGCGCCGGCGATCCACTTCACGCCGTCGCCGGGCCGCGCGCCCAGGTGGGTCGGGTCGTCGGCCAGGAGGTCAGCCAGGGGCTGGTAGACCGCCTGCAGGTCGGCGTTGAGGGAGCGCCCCTCCAGCAGCTCGACCAGTGCGGGCGCCGCGGTGAGGAAGGCGCCGATGCCGTCTTCCGCGTCCACCAGGTAGGCGGCGTACGTCGTGCCCGAGCGCAGGGGGAAGCCCCAGTAGGGGCCCAACACCGCGGTGTATGCGTCCAGGAAGGGGTCGGCGTTGAGCCCGTCGATGAACTCCCAGCGCAGGGGCGTGCACTGACCGTAGGTGGGGGAGGAGGGCGTCACGTCGACCAGGCGCAGCGGGCCCAGGCAGTCCCGGCTGTCGCGGATCGACGGCTCATCCATCGCCGGCAGCACCACCTCCCCGTCGAATCGCAGCCAGACGGGGGAGTTGAGGCCGAAGCCGTCCAGGTTGTCCGTGGCGAAGTTGATGTACTCGCCGAGCAGGTTGCTGTCCCCCGGGTTGGGATAGCCGGTCAGGTCCGGGTGCCCCTCCACCACGCGCAGATCGCTGGGAAAGGGGAAGGACCAGAAGCCGCCGGACAGCGACACGTCGAAGGAGAACGAGACGTCGGACTCGGCGCGCTGACGCTCGGCCGCGGAGTCGTCGTCGTCGCCTACTCCGTCGCAGGCGCCGAGGAGGAGGACCAGCGCAGCCGCCCCGAGCCGTCCACGATGCGGACGAGGTTGGGGATAGCGCGCGCGATGGGGATGTTGGCGGGTCCGTAGCATCCGGGTTCGTTGACCTCCGTGACGTCGATCCACTTCTGCAGGTGCAGGCCCGTCATCGGCACGAACCCGGTGACGCAGTAGCGGCCGGGAGGGAGGTCGATGGGTGGGGCCGAGAAGTTCGACCGAGGCACCGGCGGAACTTAGCAATTGGTACGCCACGCGGGACGGGCAAGTCGACGCTGGGGGTCGGATCGACTAAGGGTGGACCATGGCTGAGGCCCCCACCCGCCGCGCGCTGATGCAGTCCGGGGTGCTCGTCGTCTCCGGTCTGGCCTTCGCTGGCTGCCGTCGACGGGGCACGCAGTGGCCGGATCCGCCGCCCTTCCTGACCCCCCAGGATCGCTTCTACAACCGGCTGCAGGCGAAGCTGGCCGACGGCAAGTTCGAGGACCGGGCCGACGTGCCGAAGGACCCCGAGCCGCCCGATCCGGCGACGTGGACGCTCACCTTCAAGGGCTTCGATCGGGAGCAGACGCTGGACGCCGCCGGCCTGGCGGCCCTCGCCACCCGCTTCGCGCCGGTCAGCTACGTCAAGACGCTGCGCTGCACCGGCGACGGCCGCGGCAACCGCCTGCAGAGCACCGCGGTGTGGACCGGCATCCCGCTCATGGCCGTGCTGTCCGAGCTGGGCATCCCCGAGGCCACGCGACGCCTGCGGGTGCGCGCGCACGACGGCTTCAGCTGCAACCTGCAGTCCCGCTTCACCCACGGCATGGACGGCCGCCCGGCGCTGCTGGCCACCCACGCCAACGGGGAGCCGCTGCTGCCCGCGCGCGGCGGCCCCTGCCGGCTGCTCATCCCCGACCGCTTCGGCTTCAAGAACATCAAGTGGCCCACGGAGATCCTGGCCTCCCCCCAGGACGAGGCCTGGGGCGACCACGAGGTCGACCGCAAGGAGGGCGAGGACGACGGCCACATCAGCTTCGTCAGCAAAATCCTGTCGCCGGACGTCATCTACAAGCAGGAGGTGCAGGAGGGCCGCGCCGGGCCGGTGACGCTTCAGGGCGTCGCCTGCGGGGGCCTGGCGCCGATCCGGGACATCCGCCTCCGCGTCAACGGCGGCGCGTGGCAGCCGGTGACCATGATCCGCCCGGCCGCCCTGGACTCCCCCGTGGTGCAGCAGGCGCCGGGGCTGGTGTTCAGCGAGTGGCCCATGCCCGACGTCGCCGTGCCCTGGAAGGCGACCCTGGACCTCCCCGTGGGCACCAGCAAGGTGGAGGTCATGTCGACCAACACCCTGGGCGAAGAGCAGCCGGAGACGGACACCTGGCGCACCAACGGCGACTCCGCCTGGGCCTGGGTGGAGCTGAAGCTGAGCTGAGGGCGGAGCGGAAGGCGGGACAAACGCTCCGGCCATTCGATGGACGTCGCCGTGGCGGTTCAGAATTCTGCGATTTGCATCGACAAATCCGAATACCTGGATATATCTTCCCGCCGTGGCCGACCCCGTGACCCAGCTCAAGTCCCTGTCCGACCCCGGTCGGCTCCAGCTGGCGCGGCTGCTCCTGGAGGGCACCTTCAACGTGTCCGAGGTCTGTGAGGTCCTGGGCGCGCCCCAGTCGACCACGTCCCGCCACCTGAAGATCCTGGTGGACGCGGGCCTGGTGACGGGTCGGCGTGAGGGTCGGCTGATCTTCTACGCCTGGCGCAGCGACCTGGACGCCGCCGCCGCGGACCTTCGCCACTGGGTCGCCGCCCACGGCCCCGAGCTGACCAGCGAGCTTCGCCGGCGGGTTCACACGCTGTGGGAGGCCCGGCGCGAGCGCACGGCCGCCTTCTTTGCCACCGTGGACGCCACCGACCCCGGCGCCGCCTGGCTGGGCTCGGCCGACTGCCTGCCCGCCATCCTGGCGCGGCTGCCCCAGGGGGGCTCGGTCCTGGACCTGGGCACGGGCACCGGCCGGCTGCTGCCCGACCTGGCGACCTCCACGGACAACATCGTGATCGGCGTCGACGCGTCGCCGTCGATGCTGGAGCAGGCCCGCGCGCGCCTGCTGGCAGCGGGGGTGCAGGGCGTGCAGCTTCGGCTGGGCGATCTGGCCCACCTGCCCCTGGTCGACGGCGAGGTGGACGCGGTGGTGGCCAACATGGTCCTGCACCACCTGCCCGAGCCCGGGCGCGTGTTCGACGAGATCCGTCGGGTCCTCAAGCCCGGCGGCACCTTTCTGATCGGGGACTTCCTGCCCCACGACCAGGAGTGGATGCGCGAGTCGCTGGCCGATCAGTGGCTGGGGCTCGCCCCTGAAGATGTTCGATCCTGGCTCGGCAGCGCTGGCTTTGATGCCGTCGATGTCCAGCCCCTTCCCCCAAACCGGCCGGGAGCCCTGGGCGTATTCGTCGTCCAGGCAACCCGGCCCCCCATGCACGGAGCATGAACACCATGGTCGCACCCAACACCGGAAACACGCCCCTCTCCCCCATCAAGGAAAACAAGCCGCCGGCCTTCAAGGTCGCCGACATGTCCCTCGCCGACTGGGGCCGCAAGGAGATCACCATGGCCGAGCACGAGATGCCCGGCCTGATGGCCCTGCGCGCCAAGCACGTCGACGACCAGCCGCTCAAGGGCGCCCGCATCGCCGGCTGCCTGCACATGACCATCCAGACCGCCGTGCTCATCGAGACGCTGCAGGCCCTGGGCGCTCACGTCACCTGGACGTCCTGCAACATCTACAGCACGCAGGACCACGCCGCGGCCGCCATCGCCGCCACGGGCACCAACGTCTACGCCTGGAAGGGCATGACCGAGGAAGAGTACGAGCAGTGCATCAACTGGCAGATCCAGGCCTTCGGCGACGAGGACATGAACATGATCCTCGACGACGGCGGTGACCTGACCGCCATCGTGCACAACGACTACCCGCAGCTGCTCGACGGCATCCGCGGCATCTCCGAGGAGACCACGACCGGCGTGCTGCGCCTCTACCAGATGCTGGAGAAGGGCGAGCTCAAGATCCCCGCGTTCAACGTGAACGACTCGGTCACCAAGTCGAAGTTCGACAACACCTACGGCTGCCGCGAGAGCCTGGCCGACGGGATCAAGCGCGCCACCGACGTGATGATGGCCGGCAAGGTCGTCGTCGTGGCCGGCTACGGCGGCGTGGGCAAGGGCTGCGTGGACTCGATGGTGGGCCTCGGCTCGCGCGTCATCGTCACCGAGGTCGACCCGATCTGCGCCCTGCAGGCCGCCATGGAGGGCTTCCAGGTCATGACCATGGACGAGGCTGCGCCCCTGGGCGACATCTTCGTCACGGCCACCGGCTGCTTCGACGTGATCACCGGCAAGCACATGGACGCCATGAAGAACCAGGCGATCCTCTGCAACATCGGGCACTTCGACTCCGAGATCGAGATCAAGTACCTGGAGCAGCGCGCCGACATCAAGGAGATCAACGTCAAGCCGCAGGTGGACCTCTTCGAGTACCCCGACGGCAAGCAGCTGATCATCCTGGCCCGCGGCCGCCTGGTGAACCTGGGCTGCGCGACGGGGCACCCCTCCTTCGTGATGAGCGCCAGCTTCACCAACCAGGTGCTGGCCCAGATCGAGCTGTGGAACAACGACTGGGACCTGGGCGTGTACATGCTGCCCAAGGTCCTGGACGAGGAGGTCGCCCGCCTGCACCTGGGCAAGCTGGGCGTGAAGCTCGAGACGCTGACCCCCGAGCAGGCCGAGTACATCGGCGCCAAGGTCAACGGGCCCTTCAAGCCCGAGCACTACCGCTACTGAGCCTCGGCTCGGACCTCGAAGGCCTCGTTCGCTCCGGCGGGCGGGGCCTTCCTCGTTGGGGCCGCGTGGCTTGCGTCGGCGGGGGGCGCAGGGCAGAACGCCGGCGTGGATCTCCTCCTGCCCCGCGTGCCCGCCCTGCTCGGCTGGGCCGCGGCGTGGGCTCTGGTGCTGGTGCTGGCCGCGGCCTTCTCCGGGCGGGGGCGACGCGCTCCGCAGGTCGTGGCGCAGGCGGCGGCCGCGGTGCCGGTGGCCAACCTGCTGAGCGGCCAGCTGCGGGGCGCGATCGGGCAGGGGGATGTGGTCGACGCGCTCCTGCTGGGGCTGCTGATCCACGGCGCCCTGGCGGCCGTGGCGCGCTGGATCGCCGGGGTGCTCGCCGGCGGCATCGACGAGGCCCCACCGACCCCCGCCCCCTCCCCCTGGGCCCAGGCCGGGGACGCCGACGCCGACGCTGCCGGCTCGTCCGGAACGACGCCGGCCCCGCCCGCGCCCCTA
>CALCXL010000190.1 GCA_937907595.1 uncultured Pseudomonadota bacterium | reverse complement strand
AGCTCACGGGCCTCACCCTCCCCCCCTCGGAGTCCTGAATGCGCCCCCTCGAACTCTTCGACCCCGACGCCGCCACCGACGCCGCCACCGACGCCCCCCCCCGCGAGGAGGACTCCTGGCGGCTGACGGACATCTATCCGGACTTCGAGGCCTGGGAGCTCGCCTTTGACGCGGCCGAGGCGATGCTGCCGGGTCTGGAGGCCTGGAAGGGGCGTCTGGCCGAGGGGCCGGCGGTGGTGGCCGAGGCGCTGGCCGCCTACTTCACAGCCCTGCGCGAGGTGAAGCGGGTCTACGCCTTCGCGTCCAACGGCTCCAACATCGACCACCGCGACGCCCCCGGGCGGGCCCGTTCGGCGCGCGCCCGCATGATGTTCACGAAGCTGCACTCGGCCACGGCCTGGATGGAGCCGGAGCTGCTGGCGCTGCCCGAGGGCACGCTGGCGGGGTGGATGGAGACGGCGACGGAGCTGGTGCCCTACGCCTTCCGCCTGGACAACACGCTGCGGCAGGCCCCGCACACCCTGGGCGACGAGGCCGAGGCGGTGCTCGCCTTGAGCGGCGACATCACCGGCAGCGCGGGCGCCATCTACGACGTCTTCAAGAGCGCCGAGCTCCCCTTCCCCACCATCACCCTGGCCGACGGCAGCGAGGCGAAGGCCGACTACGCGGGCTTCATGCGGCTGCGGGGCAGCGCGTTGCGCGAGGACCGGGCGGCGGTGATGAAGGGCTTCTTCGACGCCTGGCAGCCCTTCCAGGGCACGCTGGGCACGGCCCTCAACGCGCAGCTCCAATCGGACTGGTTCCGGGCCCGGGCCCGCCGCTACCCCACCTGCGTGGCCTCCGCCCTGGACGGCGACAACATCCCGCCGGCCGTCTATCGCTCCCTGGTCGACAGCACCAACGAGCAGCTGCCCGTGCTGCACCGCTACCTGCGCCTGCGCGGCCGGATGCTGGGGCTGGAGGGCGACCTGCGCTACCACGACCTCTACGCACCGCTGGTGGCCATCGACCGCAGCTACCCCATCGACGTAGGCTGCCAGCTCGCTCTGGAATCGGCGGCGCCCCTGGGCGAGGAGTATGTGGCCACCCTGGGGCAGGCGCTGCGCAGCCGGTGGATGGACGTGTACCCCCGCCCCGGCAAGCAGACGGGCGCGTACATGAGCGACGCCGCCTTCGACGTGCACCCCTACGTCCTCATGAACTACGTCGACACCTGGGGATCGGTCAGCACCCTGGCCCACGAGTGGGGCCACGCCATGCACAGCGTGTTGGCCAACGCCGCCCAGCCCTTCCACACGGCGAAGTACACCACCTTCACGGCGGAGGTGGCCTCCACCTTCAACGAGATGCTGCTCCTGGACCACGCCCTCAAGACGGCGCGGGACGACCAGGAGCGCCTGTACTTCCTGGGCAACGCGGTGGAGGACCTGCGTACCACGTTCTTCCGGCAGGCGATGTTCGCGGAGTTCGAGCTGGCCATCCACGAGGCCGTGGAGCGGGGCGAAGCGCTGACCGGCGACACCTTCTCCGAGCGCTACCTGGCCCTGCTGCGGCGCTACCACGGGCACGACGAGGGCGTGGTCCTGGTCGACGATCACTGCGCCCGCGAGTGGGCCTACGTCAGCCACTTCTACTACGACTTCTACGTCTACCAGTACGCCACCTCCCTGGCCGCGGCGGCCCAGTTCGCCGACGAGGTGCTCAGCGGGGCCGACGAGGCGCGGGAGCGGTACCTGGGGGTGTTGAAGGCCGGCGGATCGGCCTACCCCCACGACCTGTTGGCCGGGGCCGGCGTCGACCTGGCCACCGCCGCTCCCTACCGAGCGCTGGGGGCGCGCATGTCGGCCCTGCTGGACGAGATGGAGGCCCTCCTTGCCTGATCCCCTGTCCACGCTGCTGGACCTGCTGCGCCTGGAGCGCATCGAGGAGAACCTCTTCCGCGGGGCCAGCCAGGACCTGGGCTGGGGGCGGGTCTACGGCGGTCAGGTGCTGGGGCAGGCGCTGTCGGCGGCGGGGCAGACCGTGCCCGACGGGCGCCCGGTGCACTCGCTGCACGCGTACTTCCTGCGGCCGGGCGACCCGTCGTTGCCGGTCGTCTACACCGTCGACCCCATCCGCAACGGGCGCAGCTTCACCACGCGGCGGGTGGTGGCCGTCCAGCGCGGCAAGGCGATCTTCAACCTGTCCGCGTCCTTCCATGACGGCGAGCCAGGCTTCGTGCACGCCGATCCCATGCCCGACGCGCCGCCGCCGGAGTCCCTGAAGTCGTCCTCCGAGCTGGCCGAGGCCTGGGCGCGCAAGCTGCCCGAGCAGTTCCGGGCGAAGGCGATGTCGCAGGGGCCCATCGAGATCCGCCCCGTCGACCCCGTCAACCCCATGAAGCCGCACGTCACCGGCCCCACCCGGCAGGCCTGGTTCAAGGCCGTCGACACCCTGCCCGACGAGCCCTGGGTCCACCGCTACCTGCTGGCCTACGCCTCGGACTTCCACTTCCTGACGACCACGCTGCAGCCGCACGGCGTCTCCTGGCTGACCCCGGGCATCCAGATCGCGTCCCTGGACCACGCCATGTGGTTCCACCGGCCCTTCCGCTTCGACCGCTGGCTGCTCTACCAGGTGCACAGCCCCTCGGCGTCGGGCGCGCGCGCGCTGGCCCACGGGCACTTCTTCGATCAGGAGGGGAACCTGGTGGCCTCCACGACCCAGGAGGGGCTGATCCGCGACCGGCGGTGAGGGCTGGGTGCTGCTCGGGGACGGTCCCAGCCGGCGCCTCCCGCGATCGCACTACGGCGTGCTCGCCAACCCCGGGATGCCCGGCCCCGCCGCCCGGACCCCCGTGGCGCCGTGGGTGGGTAGCCCGGTGACGTTGCTGGGCGAGGGCCCCGTGGGGCTGCCCCAATAGATGAGGGAGTCGACGCTGAAGTTGTTGAGGTCGTTGCGGTAGCTCGTGAAGACGAGCTCCAGGTAGCCGTCCAGGTCCAGATCGCCGATGAAGCTGGTGATGGTGTGCGACGTGGGCAGGCCCAGGGAGTTGGCCTCGTCGAAGCCGTCGTCGTTCCAGAAGACGGTGGAGTCGCGCTCCCCGACGTTGCTGGCGCTGCGCTGGTTGCCGATCACGACGTCCAGGTCGCCGTCGTTGTCCAGGTCGCCGATGGAGACCGAGGACCCGCCCACCGCCGGCAGGGCCGTGAAGCCCCAGAAGTCGTTGGGGAACAGATACCAGAGCAGGGAGTCCTCGTCGTAGGTGACCTGATCGGAGTAGTTGGCGAAGACCAGGTCGACGAGGCCGTTGCCGTCCAGATCGGCGGACTCCACGGCGTAGGGGCCGTGGGTCTCGATGGACTCGCGGTCGGCGATCAGGTGGCCCGACGCGCTGCCCCAGTAGATGTAGGAGCCGACGTCGAAGTTGTGGAGGTCGTCGCGGTAGTTGGAGAAGACGATGTCCTGGTACCCGTCGTCGTCCAGGTCCGCGACGGTGTTGCCCCAGGCCCCCAGGGTGGGCAGGGCCAGGCGGTTGCCGGCCGTGAAGCCGTCCACCGCGTCGCCGTAGTAGACGTAGGAGTCCTGGCTGACGTCGGCGCCGTCCCCGTAGTTGGACAGGACGAGGTCGAGCATGCCGTCGTCGTTCACGTCGGCGATCTCCAGGCCTGTGGTTCCGATGCCCGGCGGCAGCACGGTGCGGTCCCCCGCGGAGTAGCCCGTGGCCGACCCCCAGTAGATGTAGGAGCTCTGGACGTAGGACAGCCCGTCGAAATAGTGGACGAAGACGATGTCCTGGTAGCCGTCCCCGTCCAGATCGGCGATGCGCAGATCCCCGGTGCCGATGGTGGGCAGCAGGTCCCGGTTGGCGACGGAGAACCCGGTGGGGCCACCGTAGTAGATGTAGGAGTCGATGTTGGCGCTGGCCCCATTCGTCGCGTTGCCGAAGACCAGATCGGGCCAGCCGTCGCAGTTCAGGTCCTCGCAGTAGTCCAAGCCGTCGCAGTTCTGGTCGACGCCGTCGCCGGGGACCTCGGTGGCGTGGGGCAAGATCGAAGGGTCGCTGTTGTCGCAGTCGCCCAGGCAGCCGACCAGGCCGTCGCCGTCGCCGTCGAACTCCTCGGACGAGGTCGAGCCCGCGCAGGA
>CALCXL010000189.1 GCA_937907595.1 uncultured Pseudomonadota bacterium | reverse complement strand
GTCATCGTCGTCCGCCGAAGCGTCGTCGTCGTC
This sequence comes from uncultured Pseudomonadota bacterium, assembly GCA_937907595.1. Taxonomy (GTDB): domain Bacteria; phylum Myxococcota_A; class UBA796; order UBA9615; family UBA9615; genus CALCXL01. Next base: position 4,517 of record CALCXL010000189.1, on the reverse strand, counting down.
GGTGGCGGAGTCGTCGTCGTCGTTGCCGACGCGCTCGTCGGTGCACGCGGGGAGGAAGCACGACAGGAGGAGGAGGGAGAGGATGTGCTTGAGCATGGACCGGACGCTGGCACGGGCGGCGGTGCCGGCACAAGGGCGCACGCCGGTCCGGGGCCGATCAGGGGCGCGCGATCCAGTCGGCTTCGTTCGTGGAGAAGCGCTGCTTCCAGGGCTTGCCGTGGCGCAGGGCGACCATGCCGAAGTGGTGGCGGAGCTCGCCCTCGACCCCCTGGTGCACCAGGTAGATGTCGTAGGTGCCGCTGGGCAGGACCAGCTCGCGGCCCAGGTCGGCGTCCAGAACCCGGGTGGCGCCCTCGAAGCTGGCGCCGGGGCCGATGACCACGGCGCGCACCCGCTCGGAGACGTTCTCGCCCTCTTCCGTCACCCGCACGTCCAGCGTGGAGAACTCGAAGCCCATGTCGATGCTCGGCCGCTTGACCTCACCCTCCCCCACGCGCACGCCCGTGACCACCTTCTCGCCCACCACGTCGGGGTTGTGGTTGGACGGCTGGTAGACCAGCCGCAGGTCGTAGGCGCCGGCCGGCACGTCGAAGTAGTAGGCCCCCCGCGCGCTGCCCCGGGCCATGCCGTGGCGGACGTCGGTGCCGGCCTCGTAGGCGTAGACCTGGGTGAAGGTGCTGACGTCCTCGCCGAAGTTGGTGACCGTCACGTCCAGCCCCGGGCCGGCCGGGTTCAGCTGCTCGCCCTGCTGGAGCGAGCGCTTGCGGGCCACGCGGCCGTGTTGGGGGGGCACGTCGATGTCGCCCAACTCCACCACCGACGGCGCGTGCTTGCCGTCGTCGTAGGTGGCGCGCACAAACCAGTGGCCCGCCGGCAGCGCCAGCCCGCTGCCCCCGGGGCCGGTCCAGTCCGGCGGGTCCTTCGCCTGGGCCTCCTCGCTGCGCCAGCCGGTCAGCACGACCTGCGGCGACACGTCCACGGCGTCCACCAGGAAGCGCGTGTCCAGGAAGCCCACGGCGAGGTCCACCCGCGCGCGGTAGCGGGAGCGGTGGCCGACGTGCACGGCCAGGCCGCTCAGGGTGCCGGGGTGCGCGCCCGACGTGTCCGACGCCCGGTAGACCAGCCGCGCGCCGTACTCCCCCGGGTTCACGGCGATGTCCTGCCCGCTGGGCCCCTCGGCCACCACCGTGCCGTCCGCCCCGAGGATCTGCAGGGTCACCGGCGCGCCCAGGGGCTCGCTCTCCAGCTCCGCGTCCAGCAGCACGAAGCCCTCGCCCGCGGGGGCGGACTCGTCGACCTCCACCCAGCCGGCCACCGCCTGCACGATGCCGTCGCCGCTGGGGCTGCCCGCGTCCAGGGGGGTGGGGGTGGGCTCGGCGCCGGCAACCACCTCCTCCACGCTCCGCTTGACGTCGTCGGGCACGACCTTCACCACGACCTCGCCCAGCGTGCTGCCGGCGCCGGCGCCCACGCGGTTGGTCCAGAGGTCGCTGGCGGCGGCGCTCCAGTCCTCGGGCACCGCGCCGCGCAGGGCCTGTGGGGTGGCCTCCCAGGCCCGGGTGGCGGCCTTCTGGGTGGCGACGGGGAAGACGTCGAACCAGGCCAGGGCGAACAGCAGGGTCGCCGCGAAGAGCGCGTAGAGCAGGACGCGGCTGATGAACCAGCCCACCGCGCCCACGAACGTCTCCTTCTTGGGCTCCTTGTCCTTCTTGAGGCTGAGGGCGGTGCGCTTCAGGGGCACCTTCTCCACCGGCTTGCGCTCGCCCGTGGTGTCCGGGGCGCTGGCCTGCCGCAGGCCCGGCGGCGGGTCCAGGGTGGGGGTGCGGTTCCAGGTGGAGGCGGGGTCGGCCTCGGACTGCAGCTTGAAGCGATCGCCGGCCTGCTCGAGGGGGGGCGGCGGCGCGACGGACGACGAGCGGCCGCGGCCGATGTCGCCCAGGTCCAGCTCCACCGACGGGCCGTCGTCGCCGGTGTCGTCCTCCAGCCAGCTGGGCGGCGGAGGCGGCGCCGTGCGGGCCGGGCTCAGGGGGCTCAGGGGCTCGGGATCGTCGTCGTCAGGCGGCGGCGTCCGGCGGGTCGCGGGCGGGCCGGCCGGGGGCAGGGCGAAGGGGGGCGGCGGGGACGGGGTGGGCGTCGCAGGCGGTGCCGGACTCGCGGAAGGTGCCGGGCTCGCGGGGGGCGCGGGGCTCGCGGGGGGCTGGCGTCGGGTGGGGCCCAGCTCGGGCGGCGCGGAGGGGAGGGGCGCGGCGGGCGTGCTGACCGAGCGGTTCCTGGCCTCCGGCGTCATCGCCACCCGTTTGGCCAGGGAGCCGGGGGGCAGGCTGTTGCGGCCCATGAGCTGGGCCAGGGCGGCGCCGAGCTCGCCGGGGTCGGGGTAGCGGTCCTGGGGGTCGGCCTGCAGGCAGCGCTCCAGCACGGCGCCCAGCCCGTCGATGCGCGAGTCGGCCTCCCGGACGTAGTCCTTGAGGATCAGGTGCCCCTCCAGCCCGTGCTCGATGGCGAAGCGGGCGTCGGCGGCGCTGGGCCCGTCGAACAGCGGGTCACCGATGACCGCCTGGTAGATCAGGGCGCCCAGGACGAAGACGTCCGAGCGGTGGTCGCGGTCGGCGCCCTTCACCTCCTCCGGCGAGCGGTAGATCGGCTTGTCCGGTCGGACCGCGCCGAAGTCGGGCAGGCCCAGATCGCCCGACACGACGTCGCCCGTGGGAGTCAGCAGCACGTTCTCCGGCCGGAACTCGCGCTCGTGGGGCTCCAGGCCGTGGCCGGACTCGTCGACCAGGTAGGTCTCCCGCAGGGCGATGCAGAGCTTGAGGCCCAACTCGAGCACCGCCGCGGGCAGGAGGGATCCCCGCCCGAGCACCGCCGCGAGCCGGCGGTTGCCGCCGACCGTCTTGTCCGTTCCGCTTGAGTTCATCCCGCCGAATGATTCCACACCCCCGCGCACACGGGAAACGCGGGGAGCCACGACGGCGGCGGCTGCTAGGATCCGCGGCCTCACCCACGGAGGAGCGGCCATGTCCCTCGATGAGCAGTTCGCAGATGCCCAGAAGCGCGTGAAGACCCTGAGCGCGGCCCCGCCGCCTGAGTCGCTGCTCAAGCTGTACAGCCTGTTCAAGCAGGCGACCGTCGGCGACGCCACGGGCAAGCGGCCGGGCATGATGGACTTCCGCAACCGCGCCAAGTTCGACGCCTGGACCTCCCTCAAGGGCACGGCCTCCGACGCCGCCAAGCAGCAGTACGTCGCCTTCGTCGATTCCCTCGTCGGCTGACCGCCGCGTGTTGCCCCGCGAGCGGGCCGCGCAAGCCCCTGGGCGCTGACCGCCCGGGCGGCTAGGTTCTCCCCCATGCGATCCGCTGCTCCTGTCGCCCTCCTGGTCCTCCTCTTCCTGCCCGCCGCCGCGCTGGGCCAGGGGCAGCTGCTGTCGTACAGCCTCAAGCCTGCCGTGCAGGCCGGGCAGGGGTACCCGCAGATCCTCCTGAAAGCGGAGGCCGACTTCCGCAAGGTCACCACGGCCTGCGAGCGGTCCGACGGGGAGGAGGTCTCCTTCTCCGCCGGGGCCACGAAGAAGGGCAAGACCCTGGCCTTCGACCTCAAGCAGCCCCAGGGCACCTTCCGCTACCGCTGTGACGCCCACGGCTTCTACGGCACGGGGGAGGAGGAGTACTTCGACCTGTCCTTCGGCTTCGAGGCCTTCCTGGGCGGCGCGTTGAAGATCGAGGTCCCGCGGGATCAGATCGACATCAAGGGCCAGAGCGTCGTGGCCCGCGCCGATCGGCAGGTCTCCGCCGCCCACCTCCTGCTGGTGGGGCCCGACGGCCCCTTCTTCGACGCCGACGTGCCGGTGGAGGACAACGAGCCGGGCGACGACCTCTACCTGCCCTGGGACGCGCGGGGCGAGATCCTGCGCATGGACGTCACCCTGACGGACCGCTGGGGCTTCTTCTCCTTCGAGAACATCTTCCCCTGGTCGCTGGAGATCCCCCACGACGACATCCTCTTCGACACCGGCAGCCACGAGGTCACCGCCGATGAGAAGCCCAAGGTCGCCCGCGCCTACGGGGACATCGACACGATCGTGGCCCGCTACAGCAAGTACGTCGAAGTGCGGCTCTACATCGCCGGCTACACGGACACCGTGGGCGATCGCGCCTCCAACCAGGGGCTGAGCGAGCGGCGGGCGAAGGCCATCGCCGAGGAGTTCCGGCAGCGCGGCTTCGCGGGGCCGCTGTACTACCAGGGCTTCGGCGAGGACGGCCTGGCCGTGACCACGCCCGACTCCACGGACGAGATCGCCAACCGCCGCGCCGTCTACCTGCTGGCCTCCCGCCCCCCCGCGCCCAACTCCAACTTCCCGCGCGGGGCCTGGAAGAAGCTCCCGTGAGGGCGCTGCTGCTGATCCTGGGGGCCCTGGCGCTGCTCGGCTGCGACCCGTCCCTCAACGGAGGGGACGACGACGACGCCACGCTCCCACCGCCGGACGGCTGCGACGAGGGGGACCTCTACGAGGCGACCTCCT
>CALCXL010000188.1 GCA_937907595.1 uncultured Pseudomonadota bacterium | reverse complement strand
ACCGTCGCGGCGGTGGTCGCAGCCGCGCCCGTGCCCCCGGTGGTGATCGTGCCCGTGATCCCTCCCGCTGCCGTGCCCGTGACCGCGGTCGTGATCCCCGCGGTGCCCGTGATCGCCGCGGTCCCCCCGATCCCGTGCCCCCGCCGGCTCTTGCTCCGCCAGCAACCTCACGCTCACGGTGGCCGGCTCCCCCTCCACCCAAGCGGTGATGCGCTGGGGGCTGTGCAGCATCAGGACCGTCGCCTCGCCCGCCTGCAGATCGTGGAAGGTGGGCTCATCGGGCCCGTCGATCTCCAGCGACACGGTGCCGCCGTCCCCGCTGTGACGCAGGCAGAGGCCGATGTGATCGGGGCCGCCGTCGGGGGCGTAGTACAGGACCGCGGGGTCCTCGGCGGAGCGGCCGATGCGCGTGTCGTGCTCAGCGATGACGAAGACCATGCTCACCTCCGGGTGGGCCGGCGATCGTAGCAGGGCGACATCGCCCGGATCCCCGCGATCAGTACCCAGCGACGCGCGCCCAACGGTCCCGGTGCCAGGCGGAGCTGCCCAAGGTGCGCGAGGCCACCAGGGCCCGCTTGAGGTGGAAGCCGATGTCGTGCTCGTCGGTCATTCCGATGCCGCCGTGCAGCTGGATCGCCTCCTTCGCCACCAGCATGTAGGTGTCGTTGGCGCTGGCCTTGGCCAGGGAGACGAGCTCGGGGCGGGGGTCCCGGGCGGCAGCCACCACCGCGGCGCGGCAGAGCTCCACCGCCATGTACATGTCCACCACGCGGTGCTGCAGCACCTGGAAGCTGCCGATGGGCACGTCGAACTGCACCCGCTCCTTGAGGTAGTCCACGGTGCTGGCCATGGCCGCCTGCGCGCCGCCGAGCATCTCCGCGGCCAGGGCCACCGTGCCCTGCTCGATGGAGGCCTCCAGCTCCGCGCCGCCGGCGTCCAGGCGGATCGCCTTCGACGACTCGAAGTGCACGTGCCCGGCGTCCCGGTGATCGGCGCGCACCAGCGGCTGCACCCGGGCTTCGCTCGCGGCGACCCGGAACAGGGCCAGGGCGTCGCCGTCCCGGGCGGTGACCACGAAGGAGTCGGCCGCGCCGGCGTCCAAGACGTGCAGCTTGCGGCCGTGGAGCCGTCCCTCGGTCACGCGGACCTTGACCAGACTGCGGTCCAGGGACTCGCCCTCCTGCCAGGCCAGGGCCACCACCTTGCCCGTGGCCGCGCCGGCCTCGGGGTCCAGCAGGCCGCCCAGGAGCACCGACACCATCGGGTGCAGGGCCAGGGTGCGGCCAAGCTCCTCCATCACCACCGCCACCTCCGGCAGCCCCCAGCCCATGCCGCCGTCCTCCTCGGAGAAGGGGATGCCGGGGAAGCCCAGCTCGGTCAGCTGCTTCCACAGCGCGGCGTCCTGCCGCAGCCCCTGATCGCGCAGGGACCGGAACCGGCCGATGGGCGCCTCCGCGTCCACGAGCTGCTGGGCGCTCTCCTGCAGGAGCTGCTGGTCTTCGTTGAGGATGAGCATGTCGATCACGCTCCCTTCGGCAGGCCGAGGACCCGCAACGCCACGATGTTTCGCTGCACTTCGCTGCTCCCGCCCTCGATCGTGTTGCCGCGTGAGCGGAAGAGGTGCCGCGTGAGTGCCTGATCTCGCTCGGAGAATCCGTCGCCGCCCCAGCCCACGCCGTCCAGGCCCAGGATGTCCACGGCCAGCTCCCAGCGCTCCTGGTTGAGCTCGGTGCCGGCCAGCTTGAGGATGCTGCTCTCGGGCCCGGGGTGCGCGCCCGTGCGGATGCGGTCGTTGATGCGCCGCACCAGCATCTTCATGGCCTCCTGCTTCATCTCGTTGCGGGCGATGGCGTCCCGCAGGAGCGGGTCCTTGAGCCGGCCTTCAGCGTTGAGGCCCACCCGCTGCTTCGCGTGCTCACGCAGCGTGTAGCCGTGCAGGATCTCCGGCCGGGCGCCGCCCGCGGCCACGCTCTCCCCCACCATGCTGCGCTCGTGGGCCAGCAGCGCCTTGGCCACCCCCCAGCCGGTGTTCACCTGCCCGACCACGTTGGCCGCCGGCACCCGGACCCCCTCCAGGAAGACCTCGCAGAACGGCGAGCTCCCGGAGATCAGCTCGATGGGCCGCACCGTGATCCCGGGGCTGCGCATGTCGATGAGCAGGAACGTGATGCCCGCCTGCTTGCGCCCCTCGCTGTTGGTGCGGACCAGGCAGAAGATCCAGTCGGAGAGCTCCGCGTGCGAGGTCCAGATCTTCTGTCCGTCGACGACGTACTCGTCCCCGTCCAACACCGCCTTGCAGCGCAGGTTGGCCAGGTCCGATCCCGCGTCCGGCTCGCTGTAGCCCTGGCACCAGCGGATGTCGCCGGTGACGATCTTCGGCAGGTGCTCGGCCTTCTGCTGCTCGTCGCCCTCGGCCAGCAGGATCGGGCCGATCATCGTCAGGCCGATGCCCACCAGGGGCAGGGGCAGCCCGCGGTCGATCAGCTCCTGGCGGAACACGCGGTAGCAGTCGCCGGACATGTCGCCGCCGCCCACCGCCCGAGGCCAGGTCGGCGCCGTCCAGCCCAGGGCCAGGCAGCGCTCGAACCAGATGCGGTGGTCCTCGCTGGGAAAGCCGCCCTGCCGACCGCCCCAGTGGCCCTGGAAGGGGGTGCTCACGGTGTGCCAGAGGGAGCGCGGCGCGTTCTCCTCCAGCCAGGCGACGAACTGGGTCCGAAAGGTCTCCGGATCCTGCGAGAAGTCGGTCATCACGTCCTTGTCCATCAGATCAGCCGGCGGAGCGCTGTGCCCCAGATCACCTTGAGGGCCTTCCGGAGGCCGTCGGTCTTGTCCTCCGAGTAGGGGAACCAGACCGCCTCCTCCTTCTGGCCGAAGCGGTCGGTGATGATCGGGAAGGGGCGGCTGTAGTTGAGCAGCCCCTCGGCCCCGTTGACCCGGCCCAGGCCGCTGGCCTTGACGCCGCCGAAGGGCACCTCCAGCGCACCGTAGACCAGGGACGACTCGTTGATCGTCGCGCTGCCCGATTCCAGGCGCCGGGCCACGGCCTCGCCGCGCTTCTTGTCCTTCGTCCAGACGCTGGCCGACAGGCCGTACTCGCAGTCGTTGGCCAGGCGGATCGCCTCCTCCTCGTCGCGCACCACCACCACCGGCAGGATCGGCCCGAAGGTCTCCTCCCGCATCAGCCGCATGGTGTGGTCGACGTCGCGGAGCACCGTCGGCCGGAAGGCGTCGCCGTCGCGGATCCCGCCCACCAGCACCCGCGCCCCGGCCTTGATCGCGTCCTGCACCTGGCCTTCGACGATGTCGCACTGCCGCTTCATGATGAACGGGCCGTAGTCGCGGCCGTACTGGAGCTGCCCCACCTTCGCCGTGAGCTTGGCGATGAACGTCTCCGCCACCGCCTCCACCACGTAGATGCGCTCCACCCCCGAGCAGAACTGCCCGGTGTTCATCAGCCCGCCGAAGGCCGCGCCGCCGGCCGCCCGGTCCAGGTCGGCGTCCTCGAGCACGATCATCGGGTCCTTGCCGCCCAGCTCCAGGGTGCAGGGGACCAGGTTGCGGCCGCAGGCCTCTCCGATCTTGCGGCCCGTGGCCACTGATCCCGTGAAGGTGACCTTGTCCACGCCGGCCCCGATCAGGGCGGCGCCGGTCTCCCCGTCGCCCAGCACCACCTGCACCAGCCCCCGGGGGAGGCCCGCGGCCAGGCAGAGCTCGCCCACCAGGCGCCCGGCGTCCGGGGTGACCTCCGACGGCTTCAGCACCACGCCGTTGCCGGCCAGGAGCGCCTGCACCGTCGGGTTGAAGCTGAGGATGAAGGGGCCGTTCCAAGGCGAGATCACGGCGACCACGCCCAGGGGCCGCTGGATGATCTTCGCCGACTTCATGCGCAGCAGGTGCAGGCCCACGCGGCGATCGCTGAGCAGCGCCTCGGTGTGCCGGGCGTAGTAGTTCACCGCGTCGCAGCCGGCGAACAGCTCGATCATCAGGGTGTCCAGCTCGGGTCGCCCCGTCTCCGCCGTGAGCCGCTCCACGATGGACTCACGCCGGGCCAGGATCACCCCCAGCAGCTTGCGCACCCGCTTCGCCCGCTCCTTCGGCGGCAGCAGGCCCCAGTGCACCTGGGCCTCACGCGCCCGGCTCACGGCCTGCTTCACGTCCTGTTCGTTGCAGACGTCGAAGCTGCCCAGGGAGCGGCCATCCGTGGGGCTGGCGACGTCGTAGGCGCGGCGGCCGTCCCGGCCTTCGGTGGGGGTCAGGTACGCCATATGCTCAACCC
>CALCXL010000187.1 GCA_937907595.1 uncultured Pseudomonadota bacterium | reverse complement strand
CACCTCATTTCGCGCGAGGAAGTCGATCGGCTCCAGGGCCTGCGTCTGGCGGAGGTGGTTCACGGCGTCCCAGGGCGATCGCACCGGCTGCTGCCCCTGGTCCACCACCTTGTTGGTGAGCACGACGGCGTAGCGCGTGGTCTCCCGCAGGGGCACCACCGGCCGCACGATCAGCGTGTCCGTCTCCAGCTCGTACCAGGTGAGCATGTCCGCCCGCGGGTCGCCGCCGATGGGCCAGACGTTGGGCGTGTCCAGCACCCCGTCGCCGTCGGTGTCCTCGGCCGGGTCCAGGATCCCGTCGCCGTTGAGGTCCTCGTCCACGCCCGAGAAGAGCAGCGAGGGGGAGGTGGCGTGGGGGTCGTTCGGGAAGTAGCGATCGGTCTGGACGACGTCCTGGGGGAAGCGGCCGTGGCCCATGTCCAGGTCGATGAAGCTCCCGAAGGCGGGCGAATCGGGGTCGACGTCGATGAGCAGGACCGCGCCGTCCTGGGGGCGCATGCCCCACTCGTGGTGGGACTTCACGGCGTCCAGGTCCAGGCGATGGCTCAGGCGCACGGAGATCGGGGAGAAGATCCCGAAGCCCGACAGCGTGTTCAGCCGGCGGCGCGCCCGGCGCTCCACCTCGGTGGAGGCCTGCTCGCTGAGGTTGATGCGCAGCCCGGTGGGCGAGTCGGGGTCCGGCACCGTGGCCAGGTCGTTGGGAAAGGGGATCTCCGCGAAGGGGCGCGCGTCCCAGTCGATGACCACCTGGGGCCCCGCGCCTGGGGGCGTGGCCCGCAGCCCCTCGGCGGGGGGGAGGCAGCCGGCGAGCAGGGCGGAGAGGATCAGCAGGCGCATGGCGGCGATGCTAGCGGCCCGCGGGGGTCCGACGGGGAGGAACGTGGGATCAGCGCAGCGAAACCGGCCGATCTACCGGGGATCGATGGTGTCGATCCAGTCGCCGATCCACTCCACGCCCACGTCCTCGGCCAGATCGCCCGAGCTGGCGTCGTGCTGGCCGACCTCGCCGATGCGCTTGCCGCCCAGGCTGGAGAGCAGCTCGTCGAACTGCTTCCCGGCGAAGCAGAAGGTGTCGTAGACGGTGTCGCCCAGGGCAAAGACGCCGTAGCGCACGCCGCCCAGGTCCGGCCGCCGCTCCTGCAGGTCCTCGAAGAAGTCCAGGGCCTCGTCCGGCACGTCGCCCACGCCGTGGGTGGAGCAGACGATCAGGAAGTCACCCCCCTGCCCGAAGGCGTCGGCGTCCAGGTCGCCCATGGACTCCAACACGGCCTCCCGGCCGGTGGCCTTCACCGCGTCGGCCATGTCCTCGGCGCACATCTCGGCGTTGCCGGAGACGGTTCCCACGAAGATCCTCAGCTGATCCATCAAGCGCTCCCTGCGGGTCGAAGGGGCCGTATATCCGATCCGCGGGGCGACGTCAGCCCGACTTGGGGCCGCGTGGCCTGGAGAGCCCGGCCGCTTTCGGCTTGCCCCGAGCCCCCCGCAGGCGCTACGCCTCCGGCCATGACCGACCAACGCGCCGAAGACGCCCGCCGCCGCGCGGACGAGAAGGACCACCTGCCCACGGCGAAGACCGCGGCGCGATCGAAGGCCCCGCTGCCCCAATCGGTGGACGTGGCCATCGTGGGCGCGGGCACCGGCGGGCTCTGCGCCGGGGCCTACCTGGCGCGGGCGGGGCTGAAGGTCGCGCTCTTCGACTCCCACTACGTGGCCGGCGGCTGCGCCACGCGCTTCGCCCGGGGGAGCTCGGGGGAGCGCTACCAGTTCGACGTGGGGCTGCACTACGTCGGCGATTGCGGGCCGGGCGGCATCACGGACCGGGTGCTGGCGCCCCTGGACCTGGGCATCGACTGGCTGGAGATGGACCCCGACGGCTTCGACCAGCTCGTCTTCCCGGACTTCACGTTCCGCATCCCCGCCGACGTCGCGGTCTACCGGCAGCGCCTGCTCGACCTCTTCCCCCAGGAGCGCCGCGGCATCGACCGCTACCTGCGGCTGGTGCGGGAGCTCAACAGCGTCGGCAAGACCATCTACGCCAGCGACGGCAAGATCGGCCTGCCCCAGCTGTTCCACATCGTCACGAAGGCCCGGCTGCTGGCCTTCAACCAGCACGCGACGGCGGCGAAGTTCCTGGACTCCTGCACCAGCAACAAGCAGCTGCGCGCGGTGATCCTGGGGCAGCACGGCGACTACGGACTGCCGCCCAGCGAGGTCAGCGCGCTGCTGCACGCGGGGCTGGCCAACCACTACTTCGGCGGCGCGTACTACCCGAGGGGCGGCGGGCAGGTGCTCAGCGACGGCATGGCCGACGCCATCGAGGCCGCGGGCGGCAGCATCCACCTGCGCACGGGCATCGAGCGGATCCTGGTCGAGGGGGGCCGCGCGGTCGGCGTGCGCACGGAGCCGCGCAAGGGCCAGCAGCAGGACGTGCGGGCGAAGCTGGTGCTGTCCAACGCGGACATCAAGAAGACGCTGCTGGAGC
>CALCXL010000186.1 GCA_937907595.1 uncultured Pseudomonadota bacterium | reverse complement strand
CCCGGTCCGGTGCCCTGCCCCATCGGCACGCGGCCGCGCAGATCGGGGAGGGCGAAGGTGGTGATCCCGTCGCCGCCGAAGGTGGTGCCCAGCAGCGAGAAGAGCGCCGAGTTGGCGTTGATCGCCATCAGCTGCCCGCTGCAGGTGGCCCAGCTCCGCTGAGCGAAGCCAAACCCGACCATCTTGATGTCGCCCAGCGCCTGCATGCCCATGACTCACCTCCGTCCGCGCCATCGACGGCACGGGCGCGCACTGTACTTGGCCCGACGGCTGCCCGCGCGGCCGCCCGCCGGCCTCGCACCGCGGCCAGACGACCGACGCCGCCGCCGGGTACCCTGCGCGGCACAACCCGGGTGGTCCATGAGGCGACGTTCGTTCCTGCGCAGCTCCTCCTTCGTCGCGTTCGCCGCGGCGGCTCCTTCCGCCTTCCTGGCGGCCTGCGATGGCTCGGCCCTGGACCTGGCGGGGGCCTCGCCCTCGGGATCGGGGGGCGCGGTCGCCCTGACCCTGGGCAGCGTCGAGCGCGCCTTCGCCGCCGACGGGGCCTCCGCGGAGATCGCCTTCGAGCTCGATGAAGTGCTGCTCTTCGACGCCGAGGGTCGCCCGCTGTCGAGCCTGGGCAACGCTGAGGGTCCCGGCGCGTTGAACGGGCCCCGCGCCGTGGCCTTCGCCGCCGACGGCACGGTGTGGGTGCTGGACGGAGGGGGCCACCGGGTGCTGCGCTTCGCCCGGGACGGCGCGGTGTTGGCGGACTCGGCGGCCGCGGGATCCACGCTCATCGGGCCGGTAGCCATCGCGGCGGGCGGCGACGGCACGCTCTGGGTCGCCGACGCCCTCGCCGGCGCGGTGCTGCGCCTAAACGCGTCGGGCGCGCTCATCGCCTCCCACGAGCTCCCCGGACGCGTCGCCGAACCGGAGCGCCACCCCCGCGCCCTGGCGGCGTCGGGCGATCGGCTCTTCGTCGTGGTGGGCGGGCGCCCCTCGGTGGAGGCCTGGTCCCTGGCCGGCGAGCGCGTGGCCGTCCTGGTGGACGACGCGCTGGTGCTGCCCGCGTCCATCGCCGCCACCCGGGACGGGCGCTTCTTCGTGGTCGACCGGGGCACCTGGACCCTGCGCTCGTACTCCGCCGGGGGCCGCCTCCTGGCCGCCGAGCAACCCCGCCTGGACGGCCGCGTCGCGGTGCCCCTGAGCGTCGCGATCACCTCGGAGGGCGACGCGTGGGTCGTCACCTCCGAAGGCCCGACGCTCCCTGCCTGAGGAGGCAGCCGTGACCTCCCTCCGCGACCGCCTGCACGCGCAGACCGGGGTCCTCCTCGACCCGGCGTCGACGCCGCTGGGGTTGCGGGAGGCGACGATCGCCCTGGCGGCGCTGGGCCGGGAGGCGGGGGGCGTGGACACGCTCATGGACTCGCCGCCGGCATCGCAGGGCACCTGGACGGCCAACGGCATGGCGCTGGGCGCGGTCTACGCGGCGCGCTGCATCGTCGACGTCTTCCGCACCACGCGCTTCTGCGCCGGCCTGCACGACGCCGTGGCGGCGGCCCGCCAGCGCTTCCAGGGGCCGATCCGCCTGCTCTACGCGGGCTGCGGGCCCTACGCCACGCTGGTCCTGCCCCTGCTGACCCGCTGCTCGCCCGACGAGCTTCAGATCACGCTGCTGGACCTGCACCCCAAGACGCTGCGGTCGGCCACGCGGCTGTTCGAGGCCGTGGGAGCCCAGGACCTGCTGGCCGAGGCGGTCTGCGACGACGCCACCGCCTGGGACCCCGGCGCGCGCCCCCCTTTCCACGTGGGCGTCTGCGAGGCCCTGCAGGCCGCGCTGGGCAAGGAGCCGCACGTGGCGATCACCCACAACCTGGCGCCGCGGCTGGCCCCAGGGGGGATCTGGGTGCCCGAGTCCATCGAGGTGCGGGCGGTGCTGGTGGATCACGCGCGGGAGGACGACCACAGCCTCGCCGCCGTCGGGACCGACCGGGGACGGGTCGACTTCGGCGTGGTCTACGACCTGCGGGCGGGGGGCGTGGACGCGGGCCGCGAGGTCGTCGTGCCCGGCGCCGAGGCCTGGGGCGACGAAGCGATGCTCTTGACCACGATCCAGGTCTACGGCGAGCACCGCCTGGGCCCCTACGACTGCGGCCTGACGATGCCGGTCCGCTTCCCCGACGGGCCTGCGGTGCTGCCGGGGCGGACCCTGCGCTTCCACTGCGACCTGAGCGGCAAGCCCGGTCTGCGCTACGAGCAGGCCTGATCGGGGTGGCCCGAAGGAGGCGGCTACGACGGGGCGTAGCGGGCGACGATCGCCTGATCGGCCGCGCTGAGCTGGGCGGGCCTCACCCAGCCGGGGCTCTCCGCCCGGGGATCGGCCCGGTCGACGTTGATCCGTCGCGCCAGGACCCCCGCGTCCATGCCCGGCGCCCCCGCGAAGTCGGCCAGGCGCTGCAGGGCCACCTCGGGCCGGGCCACCAGCTCCTCGTAGCGCAGGGCCAGAAAGCGAGGCTCGGGGGCGAGGCGCGCGCGCAGGGCCTCCCCTTCGGCCCAGGCGCGGCAGAAGAGCTCGACGCCCTCCCCGTCCCGCACCAGATCCACGGCGCGGGCCGACCGCAGGGCGTCGCCCAGATCGCGGTGCAGGTAGACCACGCGGCAGGCCGGCAGCATGCCCAGGAGGCTGTCCACGGACTGCGCGGACCACCCGGCCAGCTTGCAGCCCCAGTTGGGCCGGCCCTGGGCGGCGGCGAAGTCCCGGCAGTGGCGGCTCGCGGCCAACGCGGCTCCTTCCAACGTCTCCAGCCAACCGGCGGTGGGCGGGCTCAGGTCGGAGATCCACCGGCCGACATCGCCGCCGAGCACGTCGGCGATCAGCTCCTCGTGGTAGGCCGCTCGCTGCTCCAGCGTGATCCGACGGTACGCAGCCAGGTGGACGCCGGCCTGCAGCTCGGTCGCCACGCCTTCCCCGAAGATCAGCGTCCCGGGATCGGAGCAGAGCAGCCGCTGCACTAGGGTGGTCCCGATGCGCTGCACCGCGCCAGTGACGATGATGGGGTCCAGGTCGAACACGGCGGTGAGGGTAGCGCGAAGGGGTGGGGCGGGGGGGGCGGCGGTGGCGGCCGTCAGCCCGCTCGCCGCGCTGGAGGCGAGTCGGTGGAGCGAAGGGCCGGCCCGCCCAGACGGAGGTGTTCAAGGTCCGTCGGAGCTCGCCGGGGCGGGCTCGATGGTCGGGGGTGGGGCGCAGTGCGCGCGCGGTGGGGGCTGGGAGGCGCCCGGTCCACCGGGGAGGGGGGGTGCGGATCAGCGCCCCGATGCGCTGTTCAGGGTCGCCTGAACCACGGTCCGGAGCTCCTCTCGCTGATCGCATCGAGGATGTGCCGAGGGAACGCGGCGTCTCCGGTCACCCAGCCTCGAGGGGCTTCGCGCTCGCGAGGACGTGGTCGCGCAGGTAGGGGCTGAGGGCCGCGTCCGAGACGGGGTCAACCGGGCACGCCAGGAGGTCCTCGAGCTCGAGCGTGGGTAGGACGCCCGCAATTTCAGCAGCTTACATATGCTCAAAGTTGCAGTTCAGCATATTGCACGTCCGCGGGCAGTTGTGCGCCTCCCACCGCCGCCGCTGCGCCTTCAGGCTGTTCCACATCCAGGGCACCGGCTGCTCGCGCACGTTGCCGACGGGCGGCAGCCAGAAGCAGGTCAGCAGGTTGCCGTAGGGGTCGAGTGAGATGTCGCTGTGCCCCGCGTTGCACGGCAGGCCGTTGCTCACGCTGGGCTGGCGGAAGTACCGCTTCATCTCCTTGAGCTGGCCGACCGCGTTGCAGACGTGGCCGTCGGCCTCCTTGATCGCGATCAAGTAGTCCAGGGCCTCGTCCAGGGCCGGCAGGTCCTCCTCCCGGGGGAAGATGGGCGACTTGACGTACCACTGGGGGTCGTACTCGCGGCCGAAGTTGTTGAAGAGCGGCTGGTAGACCACCTGGTACCCCCGCTGCTGCGTCCAGTCGGCCATCGGCACGATCTCGTGCACGTTGGTCTTGTTGACGATCATCGCGATGATCACGCGGGGGTTGCTGACCTTGTCGACCAGGTCCAGCGTCCGCATCACCTTGTCGTAGGTGCCGACCTCCCCGCGCATGTGGTCGTGGGTGTTGCCCTCGAACCCGTCCAGGCTGACGTACAGGATGTCCAGGCCGGAGTCGGCCAGCTCCTGCACCTTGCCGTCGTTGAACACCGTCGCGTTGGTGTTCGACGTGACGGTGAAGCCCAGGTCCGTGGCGTATCGGATCAGCTTGAATACGTCCTTCCTCAGGAAGGGCTCGCCTCCCGCGAGGTTCAGCCCCACCGGCCCCGCCCACGCCGCGATCTGGTCGAAGACCCCCTTCCACTCCGCCGTCGTCATCTCCTCCTTCGGCTTGATCCGCCAGATGTCGCACATGCGGCAGGGCAGGCAGCAGCGGTCGGTGATGCTGACGTGCACCTGCGTCGGCAGCCCCTCGGCCAGGCGCAGCTTGCTGGTGTGGCCCAGCCCCTGGTTGAAGCGGGCGATGTCGGGCATGAAGAACTTCTGGATGGTGCTCACGCGCCGCCGCCGATCTGGACCAGTCGTGGTCCGGTGCGGTCTTCGTAGACCTGCTCCATGGGGACGCCGCCCCATTCGGTGTCCGGGAAGGGGCGCGCGCCCTTCGGCAACCCCGCCACCGCCGGCACGTCGGCCCCGTCGAGCCCCGCCGCCCCCAGGAACTGCTGGATCTGGCCGGGGTCGATGCCCGAGTAGTTGACGCTGCTGGGGATGAAGCAGGTCTGGCAGTAGGGCAGCTCGCTGTAGTCCCCCCGCGCCACCATCTGCCGCCGTCGGTTCAGCACCGGGCTCTCCAGCCACAGCCGGGAGAAGGACGCGTCCTTCAGGCTGCCGACGACCAGGTGGTAGCTGTTGTCCCGGGTGCACATGGTGATGCGGCCGTCGCTGCCGATCGTCGGCGTCATGAAGAAGCCCGAGCAGGGCGTGCTCAGCTCTCGGGGGATGGCCGACTCCACCTTGTCCTCCGCGTCGGGGTCCACGGGCGAGCGCAGGCCCAATCGCTTCATGAGCCCCGCGTAGACCCGGTTCTGGCGCTCCTGCTCCTCCGGTGTCGGGCAGTCCAGGGACTTGAGGTAGATGTAGTTCTCCGGGCCGTCGACGGGCACATGGAAGCCGGTGGTCTCGATGGGCAGACCCGCGTCCGTGTACGCCTTCGTCCAGAAGCTCACGAACTCCTCGGCCTCGTCCACGTTCACGTCGCTGACGATGAACTGCATGGCCAACTTCGGCCACTTCGAGCCCGTCGCCCCCTTGAGCTGCACCATCTTCAGGCTCTGCTTCTGGCTCTTCTCGAACGCGTCCAGACCCTTGATGACCGCGAAGGTCTCCTTCTTGATCGCGTCCATCGTCAGGTGCCAGACCTGGGGGATGGCGCGGTCGTTGAGGGCCGCGCGGGCGATGGCCTCCTTCATGGGGAAGGTGTTGGTGTGCACCTCCAGCTTGCCGAAGATCTCCCCGTCGCCGGTGTGCTTCAGGATCAGCTCGTAGATCGCCACGAAGTCGGGGTTGCTCAGGGGCTCGCCCAGCCAGAACAACACCAGGTTGTCGAAGCGCAGCCCCGCCGATCGCAGGTCCACCAGCAGCTCGCGCACCATGCCGATGGACATGTGCTCGATGGTCCCGTAGTGCGGGTGCCCGGCGTCCGCCTCCGCGACGGCGCAGTGGCCGCACTTGAGCGGGCAGCGGTTGGTGAGCTCCAGCACCATGTAGGAGCCGCCCAGGTTCAGGTCCGACACCGTCACGCCTTCGCCCCTTCGTTCGCGCGCCGGGCCTTGGCCGCCGCCTTGCGCCGGGCCTTCGCCTCGCCCTCCCGCGCCTGACCGGACTCCTTGATGACTGCGGTGTCCGCGTCCACCGGCGCCTGCGCCTCCTGCACCACGAAGGGCAGCTTCGTCGCCTGCTGGAACTCGTACAGGCTGTGGTTGAAGCACTGGTCCACGCAGCCCACCTCGAAGATCTGCTTGCGCAGCGCCTGCGCCTTCTCCCCGTAGAAGAGCTGATCCAGCGGCTCCTCCAGGGCCGAGCCCACCTGCAGCCCCTTCTGATCCCACACGCAGCAGGGCACCAGCTGCCCCTCGTGGTTCACCCCGAACTGCTCCACCAGGCCCAGGCAGCGCACGTGGTCCCGCCGACCGTCCATGTACTCCTGCCCGTAGCGGTAGTAGTCCATGCGGGCGGCCACGTCAGGCGAGGTCTGGGCGATGTAGCCGATGGCGTCCTGGTAGGTGGCGCGGTCGGCGTCGGTGGCGATGTACAGGTGCGGGTACCCGTTGACCGGCCAGAAGTCGAAGGCGACGTCGCGCTGCACCGTCATGTCGTAGACCGGCTTGAGGTCGGCCACGTTCTGGTTGGTCACCACGAAGTAGATGTTGAGGTGGATGTCCGTCTCCGCCTTGAGCACATCGATGGCGTTCATCACCGCGCTGTAGGTGCCGTCGACGCCGCGCAGCCGGTCGTGGTTGGCCTCGAAGCCGTCGAGGCTGAGGCTGAGCGAATCCACCCGGCTGTCCTTGAGCCGCTGCAGGTCCCGCGTCAGCAGCGTGCCGTTGGTGGTGATGTTGACGCCCAGGCCCAAATTCTTCGCCAGCTCGATGATCTCGAAGATGCGCGGGTGCACGAAGGGCTCGCCGCCGGTGATGACCAGGGTCTTGACCCCGGCAGCCGGCGCGCGCTGGATGATCGTGACCGCCGACTCGAAGGGCATCAGGTCGGTGTAATGCCACAGGTCGCAGAAGTCGCACTTGAGGTTGCAGCGCTTGTTGAGCAGCAGAATCATCGTGCGCGGCTTCTGCCAGTCGATCTCCGCGGGCAGGTGGGCCGTGATGGCGGCGTCGTCCAGGGCGTGCACCACCTGATCCGCGGACCAGTGGACGATCTTCGGCTCCACGTCCGGCTTCAGCAGCGTGCTGGCGTTGCCTCGCCGCTCCTTGCGGTGCGTGAGATCCAGGGCGGCGTCTTCGAGTGCCGCGCGCTCGGCGCCGATCTCCCCCAGCGGCCGATCGTCGGCGGCGATGCCCCCCGCCAGCGCCGCGTTGAAGTCCGTCCCCCTCACACGCGCGCGTCCCTCATAGAGATCCGTGAAGGCCTGGCCCACGGCCAGCCAGCTGTACTGTTCCACGAAGGTCCGGCCCAGGGCGCCCATGCCCAGGCGCTCGGCAGGCTCGTCCAGCAGCCGCTCGATGCGGTCGACGAAGCCATCCCAGTCGCCGTCCTCCACCAGCGCCGCCTGCCGCCCGTCCTCCAGGAGCAGGCCCTCGGCGCCCTTGCGGGTGCTCACCACGGCCACCTTGCCCGCGAAGTACTCCAGCAGCTTGAGGCGGGTGCCGCCCCCGTCCATCAGCGGCACCGCGCAGAGGTCGGCGGCGGCGATGTGAGTGGGCAGGTCGTCGACGACGCCGGGGTAGATCAGATCGGGGTGCCGGTAGCGATCCGGCGGATTCATGCCCGCGGCGACGACCTTGACCGGGCGACCGCGCGCGCGCAGGCGGGGCAGGATCTCCTCGGCGAAGATCCGGCAGGCCACCGTGTTGGGCCAGTAGTGCAGGGTGCCGTGAAAGAAGACCAGCGCGTGGTCGTCAGGGATCTCGTACAGGCCGCGGATGCCGGCGCCGGACTTGTGGCCGTAGCGTTCGATGTCCACGCCGTGGGGGATGACGGTGATCTCCTCCCGCTCGAAGTCGTCGGGCAGCATCAATTCGCGGTCGTCCGAGGAGCAGGTGATGACCTCGTCGGCCAGGTGGCAGAGCTGAAGCTCGATCTCCCGCAGCCGCGCGAGGGTCTGGGGCTCCAGCTCCGTGGTGTCCGCGAGCCGCTTCCACTCGACGTTGTGCTGCACGACCGAGCACTTCTTGCGCAGGATCCGCGCCGCCACCCAGCAGGGGGCCAGGAACCCGGGAAACTCGGCCTGGAACCAGTCCGAGCGGTGCTTGCGGCCGACGTACAGCGTGCGCAGCCAGAAGTCAGGGTCCACCACCGGCTGGTAGAGCAGGTGCTCGTCCTCGGGGTAGCCCAGCGCCTGCAGCAAGGCGTTGACCGTGCGCCAGTAGTCCGGAACCCCCAGGCGATCGAGCAGGGGCTGCAGCCGCGGCGGCACCCGGGTCGCGCCCACCAGCCGCGGCGGGTAGGCCTCCTGGCGGTGGCTGGCGCCCTCGAACACGTGGTAGCGCAGCCGGTCGGAGGTCACGATCGTGACGCCGTGCCCCAACGCCGCCAGAGCCTGCGCGGTGCGCACGATTTTCACCGCCCCACCGTGCACGGCAGGGAACAGGTCTTCACGGGTGGCGATGGTGATGTTCAAGGGGGCGTCCGGGCCGCCAGTATGGCCGGTCGATCTCCGGACCGTCGACCGCTGCCGCGCCCCGCCCCCCAAAGCAGAGGACCCCGGAGCACCATTGCTCCGGGGCCCACCCTGCCGGGGACGGCGGGCTGAACCGCCCGACAGATCTCAAAAAGACAACGGTTGTCGAATCGATCGGCAGGCGGGTCGACAGCGGCATCGCGCCCCTCCCCCACCGCCGGCCTCGCGGTCCGACGCAGAGTGATAGAGCACGACGCGTGCCAGGATCGACGATGGGCTTCAGGGGGGCGCAGGGGCCGATCCGCCTCCGAATACAGACGTGTCCGGAGTGTCCGATCCTGTCCGCGGACACCGACGGACACCCTCGGACACCCGCGGGGGCGGGCGCGAACGGAGGCACAGAAGCGATTGGAGGGGGCTGGCTGCCGCGATCAGAGCAGGTAGACGAAGGCCAGATCGTCCAGGCTCTCGTTGCGCTTCCCGTCGCCGTCGGGCCCGTCGACCAGCCGGGGGTGCCACACCGCCGTCCACCGCTCGCCGGGGCCGACCCGCTCCGCGATGGCGGCGTGATCGCGCGCGGGGTCGCCGCTGAGGGGCTGCCGGAACCAGCGGACGTGGCAGACGAAGCAGATGCGCTCGTCCGAGTCGTCGGGCACGGGGTTGTCGCCGCCGCAGCCCGGGCAGTGCACGTGCGGCGTGCCCCAGTGCCGGGCACGGGCGACCAGGCGGCGGGCGATGCGGCGGGGCCTCACGGCGCCACCGCGGGGTCTGCAGCGGCCTCACCCAGGGGCGGAGCGACGGCGGCGCCCCCCAGGGAGGCCGACCCGGGCGCGTCCGCGGCCCCGATCTCCCCTTCCCAACGGCGCCGGGACACCGAGGCTCGGCGGGTGGCGTCGTCGCTGCCCCGCGCGCGGTGGCGCTCGGTGCGGGCCGCCTCCAGGTCCCAGCCGATGCTCAGGACCTCGAAGGGCGCGAAGAACCCCGGGCTGCGGGCCAGCCGCACCGCACGAAAGCCCGTGGGCGCCCGGTCCCGCCCGGATCCCTGGGGGACCAGGCGCAGCAGCCGGCCGGTCTCCCCCAGCCAGGACGACAGCTCCTCCGCGCTCCGCATCGCCCCACCCCGCTCGAAGACCAGGTCGAAGGGCTCGCAGTCGGCGGGCACGGAGGGGGCGAAGGTCACCTCTGCGGACAGCCCGGCCGCGTCGACGTTCGCCCGGGCCGCCGCGAGCGCGGCCTCCGATCCGTCGACCGCCACCACCGTCGCACCCCGCGACGCCGCCAGCATCGCGCCCAGCCCCGCGCCGCATTCCAGCACCAGCACCCGCTGCCCCGGGGCGACCATGGGCCCCGCGGTCCGGCAGAAGAACGCAGGCCCCGAGTCGCAGAGGGGATGCTGCAGCCCCCGAGGCACCCGCAGCCGCTGACCGGCCACCGTACAGGTGCCCCCGAGCCTCAAGGGGGCACGGCGCCAGGCACCGAATCGTCGGCGCAGGCTTCGGCCCACGCGCAGGATCCCGGGATGGGCGGAGGAGGGGCTCACGGCCGAAGTGTAGACGCTGATCGCCGGAGTTCCGATCGGAGGCGCGATCCGAGGCCCCGATCGCGATCGTCCGAATCCTCCCCTCCCCCCAGCATGCCGCCGGGGTTATGATGGCGTCCCCGCGCAAGCAGGGACCCCTGGGAGGGGGGATCGATACCAGTGTCGGCCGGCGGCCGAACGCGAGGAGAACCATGGCTTCGGATCAGCTTTGGGGCGGCATCGTCAAGGCGATGACGCGGAAGATCGAAGTGCCCCGCATGGGCGCCGGTGACAACATCCGCAGCACCATCGCGGACCTGGAAGGCGACGCGGAGGCGCGCGACAAAGTCCGGATCCCGGGCGGTCGACGCCGCGTAGACCCCTCGGAGGACGCGATCGCCGCGGCGCCGAGCGTGGCCACGCGGGAGGAGGCGATCAACCGGATCGCCGCCCAGTTGGGCTACGTGGCCCCCAAGGTGGTCGACGAGTACATGGCCCACCACGGGGGCGAGGCGGGGGTCGTGGCCCGCCGCATGGCCGCCCTGGGTCTGCTGCCGTCGCCGCCCACCGGTGGCTCGAGCTTCTGGTGGAACGCGATCACCGAGGGCCACGCGGACACCGAGCTGATGGCGGAGGTCCTGCGCAGCGCGCCGGGCATGCCCCAGCACCGTCCCGTCTCCGGATTGCTCTTTGACTTCCTGCTCGACGCCGAGGTCGGCGGCTACCGGGAGGTCAAGAACGCCAACGAAAAGGCCGTGCGCGAAGGACGCCGCCTGCTCGAGGTGCTCGTGGAAGACGGCACCCTGACCGAGGCCCGCGCCGCGGATCTGGGGGCGGAGTTCTTCGGCCTGCGGCGACGCCGTGGCAAGCGATGGGAGATCGACGCCGACGCCGTCGGGACGCTGAGCGTGGAGCTGAGCAAGGCCTTCGACGCGGTGCCCATGAAGGGCGGGGACGAGGGCGACGCCACCACCCTGCTGGTCGTGGACGACCCGGGCCCCATCCTCCTGGAGACGCTCAAGCGCCTGACCGGGCGGGAGGTGCGCCTGCTGCTGGACACCGCCACCAAGTTCGTGGAGCTCCAGGCGGCGTGGACGGAGGCCGCGATCGAGGCCCGCAGCAAGGTCAAGCGCCGCAGCAGCAGCCGCGCGAACACCGGGGGCACCCG
>CALCXL010000185.1 GCA_937907595.1 uncultured Pseudomonadota bacterium | reverse complement strand
TCGTCGGGGTTGAACAGGTCGTCGTCGTCCGCGCCGGAGTCGTCGTCGTCGTCGGGCAAGTCGTCGTCGTCCCCCCCGCCCGTGCGGGTGTTCGGGCAGGCGGAGAGCAGCCCGAGGGCGCAGAGCAAGAGGAGCGATCGGATGAACATGGCAGGGGGTCTAGATCGGTCCGCGCGGGGACACAAGGGCACAAGTCGATCGCTCCGGTACCGGGTACCGGCCGGAGGTTCGCGGGGGCCTGGGATGATTGACGCCACCCTCACGCGCAGGAAGAGTGCTGCCTTCCGGGGACCTCGTCTTGATGAAACTGCTCGCCCGCGCCGTGATCGACAAGCGCTCCGCGAAGGCGATCGTGGGCGTCGCGGTGCTGCTCACGGCCGCCGCGCTGCTGCTGGCGAACGACGTCGAGCAGGACGACGACCTGCTGGCGTTCCTGCCCGAGGGAAACGCCGACGTCGCCCTCTTCCAGGAGATCAACACCCGCTTCGGCGGCCTGGACGTGGCCCTGGTCGGCATCGACGCGCCGGACCTGTTCACGGCCGCGTTCCTGACCCGGCTGCAGACCACCACCCAGGCCCTGGACGACCTGGAGGACATCTCCCACGCGATGTCCATCGCCAACCTGGAGGACGTCTCCCCCAACAAGGAGGCCGGCGGCATCCAGATGGCCGCCCTGGTGGACGCCATCCCCACCTCCCCGGAGGCCGAGGAGGCCCTGCGCCAGCGGGTGATGTCCCGCGACCACGTCGTGGGCAACCTGGTGTCCCGGGACGGCGACGCGGTGCTCATCTACTGCTTCACCGGCCACGGCTCGGACCCCAAGGTGGTGGCCGAGCAGGTGCGCAAGGTGGTGCTCGATCAGTTCGACGACCGCGCGGTCTACTGGGGCGGCTCGCCCTTCATCTCCACCTGGATCTACTCGACGACCCAGGCGGACATGGCGCGGCTGACGCCCTGGTCCATCTTCGCCATCGTCCTGATCCTGCTGATCACGTTCCGCGACGCCTTCGGGGTCCTGATCTCGCTCATCTCCACCGGCATGGGCATCGCCTGCGCCAACGGGCTGATGGGCCTGATGGACGTCGAGTTCAACATCGTGCTCAGCTCCATGCCGGTGCTGCTCTTCGCCCTGGGCAGCGCCTACTCCATCCACATGCTGGCGCGCTACTACGCCCTGGAGCCCCAATACGGCTGCGAGGAGGCCCTGCGCCGCACCGTGATCGGCCTGGGCCCCGTGGTCCTGGCCGCCGGCGGCACCACCGTGGCGGGCCTGCTGTCCTTCATCGCCATGGACATCCAGCCCATGCGCTCCTTCGGCCTATTCACGGCCGTAGGCATCGGCAGCACCCTGCTGTTGAGCGTGACCTTCGTGCCCGCGGTCATCCGCTTGATGCAGCTCAAGGGCAAGGCGCCGGGCCTGGACCTGTCGGGGCCGACCGTGGCGCTGGTGTCCTTCTGTCGACGCCGACGCGTGGTGATCGTGCCGATCCTCCTCCTGCTCGCCGGCGGGGCCAGCACCCTGGTCACCACCGTCAAGGCCCGCATGGACAGCGCCGCCTTCTTCAACGAGGGCAGCCCGCCGGATCTGGCCGACAAGTTCCTGGCGAAGAACTTCGGCGGCTCCACCTTCATCCAGATCCCGGTGCAGGGCGACTTCAAGCAGCCCGCCGTGCTCCGCCAGCTCCGCTACGTCGCCGACACCCTGCGGCTCCAGCCCCACGTCACCCAGGCGCTGCACATCGCCGACACCGTGGGCATCGCCAACGAGGCCATGGAGGGCGTGCGCCGGGTGCCCGACAGCTCGGAGAAGGTCGCGCTGCTGCTGGGCTTCATGACCGGCAACAAGGGCGTGGCGCAGATGGTCAACGACGACCGCACCGAGGCCCTGATCACCCTCAAGCTGGACACCGCCGACGCCGCCATCCTGGACGCGGTGCTGCACGACGTGGAGGTCCAGGTCGCCTCCCTGGGCGTGCCCCGCCTGCAGGTGGTGCCCACGATCGGCAACGAGGCCCAGGCCCGCCTGGTGCTCCAGGAGCAGACCCGCGTGCGGCTCAAGGCCCTGGCCCGGGACTTCGGCGTGCCGATGACCAACCAGATCTTCGAGAAGGTGCGCACCAGTCTGGGCACGCTGGACAGCCGACCAAGCCGCGCCGGGATCCAGGCCCGGCTGCTGCGGTGGCTGGGTTCGGACGAGAACTTCGCCGAGGTCCCCGAGGGTCGCCCCGCGCTCTGGACCGAGCTGGCCTCAGCGCTGGCCAGCGAGAGCGGCCCTCTCTTCGAAGACGACATCCGCTCGGTGCTCACCGACAAGCTGGGGCTGCCCGCCGACTCCGCCACGGTCGACGACCTGGGCTTCAGCCTGGAGGTCCCCCTGGCGGAGGCCTGGAGCGCCGAGCAGACCCAGGCCGCCGCCGAGGCCCTGGTGCGCGCCACCGGCCTGCAGGTGCCCGGGGGCGACGCCGGCAAGCGCTTCCGGTCCCGGGTGGCCGCCGCGCTGGCCGATCTGGAGGCCCCGGACTACGGCCGCGCGGTGGCCCTGGACGCCGACGGCTACGCCCTGCACTGGGCCGTCAACGGCCTGCCCGTGCTGTACCGCGGCCTCTCCCGCAGCGTCACCGCCAACCAGTTCCGCAGCCTGGGCCTGGCCCTGGGCCTGGTGTTGATCATCATGATCGGCCTGTTCCGCTCCCCCCTGGCCGGCCTGCTGGCCACCACGCCCACCATCCTCACCCTGCTGTTCGTCTACGGCGGCATGGGCGCCCTGGGCGTCACCCTGGACATCGGCACGTCGATGCTGGCAAGCCTGATCATCGGCGCCGGCGTGGACTACGCCGTGCACCTGCTGTCGGCCTGGCAGGGCAACGACGTCGCCGACGCCGGCGAGCAGGCCACCCGCAGCACCGCGGTGTCCATCTGGGCCAACGCGCTGATGGTGGCCGCGGGCTTCTTCGTGCTCACCCTGGGCGACGCCCGGCCCCTGCAGAACGTGGGCGGCCTGACCGCCGCGGCGATGCTGGTGGCGGGCCTGACGACCTTCGTGGCGATCCCGGCCTTGGCCCGGGCCCGGTCCTATCGGTCGGGGGAGGCCGCCACCCTGGCCCTGCCCGCCCGCCAAACCGGCTAATGTTCTGCGATTCGGAGACCTCGCATGCCCCGCCTCCTGCTGATCCTCGCCCTGCTCGCCCCCTCGGCCGCCTTCGCCCAGGACGGCCCGACGCTGCTCAAGACCATGGACGAAGCCATGGCCCGCAGCGACGACATGACCTTCCGCTACGACGTGCTCAACCAGGAGCCCGGCGCTGAGCCCAAGCTCATGCAGCTGCGGGTCTGGGTGAAGGACACGCTGCGGCTCACCGAGTTCGAGGCCCCCGGCGACATGAAGGGCACCAAGGCGTTGGTGCAGGGTCAGAGCAAGATGTACATCTACCTGCCGGCCTACAAGAAGGTCCGCCGCGTGTCCTCGTCGCTGTCGTCGGGCGGGTTCATGGGCACCACCTTCTCCAACGAAGACATCTCCACCAGCGAGTACTCGCCCTACTACGACGCGGTGCTGAGCTCGCAGGACGACGTGGCCTGGACCCTGACGCTGACGCCCAAGGCCGACGCGCAGGTGGGCTACAGCAAGCTGGAGGTCAAGATGGCCAAGAAGTTCGAGGTCCCCCTGGAGATCAAGTACTTCAACAGCAAGGGCCAGCACGTCAAGACGGAGACCCGCGACGGCACCTCCTGCCAGGGCAAGGTCTGCACGGCCGAGGTCATGACCATGACCGATCACACCCGCGGCGACGCCAGCACCTCGCTGACCCGCACCGAGTGGGAGGTGAACACCGGCCTGGACGACGGCCTGTTCACCACCCGCACGCTGACGCAGTAGGCCGACCAGCCGGTGGGGACCGGCGGGGCGGCTGCTTGAGAGGAGAGTCGATGCGCCTGTTGTGGCTGCTGTTCTGCCTTTGCGCGCCAGGCCTGGCCCTGGCCGACGACGCCCCACCCGCCGACGCCGACGAGGCCCCGCCCGGGGACGACGACGACTCCCCGCCCGGGGACGATGACGACTCCGCGGCGGACGACGACGACTCCGCACCCTCCGCCGCCGACGTGCTGCAGGCCCTGGAGGCCTCCGAAGCCGCCCGCGCTGCCGCCGAGGCCCGCGCCGCCGAGCGCGACGCCGAGCTGGAGGCCCTCAAGGAGGTCGTCGCGCGGCTGGACCGCAAGGTGAACCCGCCGAAGCCCAAGTTCAAGATCCCGCAGCTGGACCTGCAGATCGGCGGCAGCGTCAGCACGGACCTGCGGATCCGGGTCAAGGAGGTCCGATCTGGGGACTGGTACGACGCCCGCGTCCTGCCCGTGGGGATCTCCCGCCAGGAGAACATCGCCAAGGCCACCGTGGATGCGTCCCTCAGCAAGTTCCGCGGCTACATCGAGATCGACTTTGTGCTGACCGGGCGCCAGGACCGGCTGGACGGCCTGGCCGCCCTGAGCGCCCAGGACCAGGTGGTGCCCACGCGCTTCGAGTCCCAGGGCGCCTTCTTGCAGGCCCGCGACCTGCTCGTGCGGGGCCTGGACTTCAAGGCGGGGCACATGCTGCTGCAGTGGGGCAAGGGCGACCAGTTCAACCCCACCAACAACCTCAACGCCAACGACCTGGAGGACCCGCTGCTCTTCGGGCAGCAGCAGGCCAACCTGATGTTCAAGGTGGACTACACCCTGCTGGACACAGTCACGTTCAGCGGCGTGCTCATCCCACTGTTCCGCCCCGCGTTGACGCCCCGCAGCGGCGCGCTGGCCATGGCCGCCGTGGACCGCCTGCCCTTCCTGGACGAGGACCTGCGCCACCGCATCCACAGCAGCAACGCCCTGGCCACGCGCACGGGCACGCCGACGATCGTGTCCGAGCTGGAGATCCAGGAGCCGGAGGTGACGCCGGAGAACATGCAGTTCGCCTTCCGCGTCGCCGCCACGCTGGGCCTGCAGGATCTGGCGATCAGCTACTACAACGGCCGCTTCGACTTCCCCGTCGCCAACCTCAACCACAACACCATCGACGGCACCGACCTCTGCCGCTACGACCCGCCGGCCCCCCTGAGCCGGCCCGTGGACGCGAACGGCGACGACATCGAGTACGTCGGCGACGAGTGCTACACCGGCCTGGTCAACAGCTACAACCGCCTGACCTACCCCAAGGTCCAGGTGGTCGGCTTCAACGCCGCGGGTGAGATCCCCGGCGTGGACATCGGCTACCGCCTGGAGCTGGGCGTCTACATCCCCGAGGCGGTCTCCGCCCCCATCTTCAAGCCCATCGTGCCCATCGACCCCACCCCCGGGCCGGAGTTCGACTACGACGCCGACGGGGTGGCCGGCGGCACCGCGCCGCTGACGTCCAGCGATCAGGTCTTCGCCAAGTGGAGCCTGGGCCTGGACCGCAAGATCGGCCCGGTCATGTTCAACGTGATGTGGGTGCACGGGCTGAGCGACGAGTTCGGCGCGGGCGACTGGGCCACCAAGGACCCCGCCCTCAACGCCAGCGACGACTACAGCAAGTACACCGGCTGGGTGGTGCGCGACGGCGGGGTGGTGGACGCGATCGCGGCCGAGGTTCCCTTCGTGGCCGCCGAGGGGCACCAGTCCCTGTTCGACTGCGGGACGACCGACGCCGCCACGGCCCGCCAGTGCACCGAAGAGATCCTGCGCCCCCGCCTGGGCGACTACCTGGTCTTCGGCGTCGACTTCAACTTCCTGCGCGACAAGGGCCTGTTCCGCTTCTTCTCCCTGTGGGACCTCAGCGGCTACACCTACACGTCCTGGGACGCGGGCTCGGACCAGCGCGTGGCCACCCACTACAACCTGTTCACCGACGAGGGCTTCTCCGCCACGCTGCTGCCGGAGTTCCAGTACCACTTCGGCAACGGCTTCGACGTCACGGCCGGCGCGCTGCTCCCCCTGGGCAAGCCCTACACCAAGTTCGGCGACCCGGCCTCGGGCGGCATGCAGGTCTACTTCAAGGCGAAGTACAGCTTCTGACCATCCCTTGTATTCTGAGCGCCGTATGCTCAAAATACAGGCATGTCCGATCCAGACCACGGCCGACTGAAGCACCTCAAGGAGGTCCTGAGCCGGCTCCACCACAACCCCGTGGTCGCGATCCTGGGCGCGCGGCAGGTTGGCAAGACGACGCTGGCGCGGCAGGTGTCGGCGGCCTGGAAGGGCCCCGTCCATCGATTCGACCTGGAGGATCCGCGCGACGCCGCCCGCCTTGTCGACCCCATGCTCGCTCTCGAGGGTCTGACCGGCCTGGTGGTCCTGGACGAGGTCCAGCGCGTCCCCGGCCTCTTCGCCCCCCTGCGGGTCCTCGCCGATCGACCGGGCCGCCCGGCCACCTTCCTGGTCCTCGGCAGCGCCGGCCCCGCCCTCATCCAACAGAGCGCCGAGTCCCTGGCCGGCCGCATCGCCTTCCACCCCCTGCGCGGCTTCTCCAGCGACGAGGTCTCCCCTGCCTCCCGCCTGTGGCTGCGCGGCGGCTTCCCCCGCTCCTTCCTGGCCACTGACGACCACGAGAGCCTGCGCTGGCGTGACGACTTCGTGCGCACCTTCCTGGAGCGCGACCTGCCGGGCCTGGGGGTCAACGTCCCCGCGGAGACCATGCGCCGCTTCTGGACGATGCTGGCGCACTACCACGGGCAGACGTGGAACGGCTCGGAGCTCGGGCGGGCGCTCGGCGTCGCGCACACGACCGTACGTCGGCACCTGGACACTCTGTCGGACGCGCTGGTGGTCGACGTGCTGCCACCCTGGTTCGAGAACGTCGGCAAGCGGCTGGTGAAGTCCCCGCGGGTCTACCTGGCCGACTCGGGGCTGCTGCACGCCCTGTTGGGGCTCCGCACCCAGGAGGACCTGGAGCGGCACCCGAAGGTGGGCGCGTCGTGGGAGGGGTTCGTGATCGGCGAGCTGATCAGCCACCTGGGCGTCGACCGCAAGGACTGCTGGTTCTGGCGCACGCAGGCCGGGGCGGAGCTGGACCTGCTGATCGTGCGGGGGTCGGAGCGCCGGGGCTTCGAGATCAAGCGCACCAGCACCCCAAAGACCACACGATCGATGCGATCGGCCCTGGACGACCTGCGCCTGGACTCGCTCGATGTCGTGCACGCGGGGCCGCACACCTTTCCCCTGGCCGAGCGGATCCGGGCCGTGGCGTTCGATCGGGTCCGGGAGGACGTCGAGCCCTTCTGAGGCCGACCGAAGCGTCGCCGTCGGCCCGATCGCCCCGCTCCGCGAGCCTGCCTCGTCGCACCTGGTCACTCCACTGACCAGTCAACTTGTTGCGGTGGTGTTGTGCGGGCCTTGAGAGATCGCAAATGTCAACGATCTGTCCAGGCGAGGTCAGGGGCCTGTCGTAGGGTCTCCGTACCCAAGTCCACCGGGAGCCCCCATGAACCGCTTCGCCGCCCTCTTCCTCGCCCTCGCCCTGACCGGTTGCTACAGCGCCGACGACCTGCGCGACGCCGGCATCGGCGAGGGATCGGACCCCACCGCGGCCCAGGACCCCAGCGACGGCCCGGCCGGCCTGGACGCGGACGGCGACGGCGTCACCGACGACTACAACTGGGACGCGGTGCAGGAGCCGCAGCTGGCCCCCGGCGCGGTGGTGCTGGACGACGTGGCCTGCGTCTCCGACGTGGAGCACGCCTACGCGGACAACGAGCTGACGATCTGGACCACCTGCCCTGTCTCCCTGAGCGTGGGCGACGTGGTGGTGGGCACGGCCGACGGCGGCTACCTGC
>CALCXL010000184.1 GCA_937907595.1 uncultured Pseudomonadota bacterium | reverse complement strand
CCTCGTCGGCGGTGCCCACGGCGGGGTCGTGCTCCAGCACCTCCACGGCTTCAACCCGGACCAGCACCCCCTCGTAGGGGTCGGCCAGGGGGCCGTCGGTGGCGACGTCGGCGGGATCGACGAGCAGGGGCGTGGGGGCGGGGTGCCCGGAGCTCAGCACGTCCAGGTTGGAGAAGCTGCCCACCTGCCACTCGCCGAACCACTGGTTGACCACGCCGTCGAAGGCCACGATCTCGCCCAGGTCGGGGCGCAGGCCGTCCTCCGCCGGCGCGTAGACGAACACGCCGGACCAGGAGGCGCCCCAGGTGGGATCGCGGTCGCCCTCGGGCACCTGGGCGAAGAAGCCGGAGTCGTTGATGCCCGTGACCAGCAGGCCGCTCAAGCGCACGGGCATGCCGTCGTCCAGCAGCGCCTGCTTGAGCTCGTAGACGCTCCCGGAGCAGTTCTCCCCGGGCAGGTTGAAGGCCAGGGGGCAGGCGTCGCAGAGATCGCCCAGGCCGTCGCTGTCGGTGTCGTTCTGCAGGACGTTGGGGTCGGTGGGGCAGTTGTCGATGGCGTTGGGCGTGCCGTCCGCGTCCCGGTCGTCGGGGTCGAAGGGCTGGCAGCCGCCGCTGGTGTCCTCGCCGATGGGGCAGGGGTCGCAGACGTCGCCCAGGCCGTCGGCGTCCGTGTCGGCCTGGCCGTCCTGGTCGAGCAGGCGCACCGGGTTGAAGATCGAGGGGCAGTTGTCGTCGCCGTCGTCCACTCCGTCGCCGTCCTGGTCGGTGGAGGTGGGCCCGTTGTACTCGCCGGGCCGGAAGGGCAGGCAAGAGGGCTCGTCGTCGGGCACGTCGCAGGAGTAGAGGTCGTAGCTGGCGCTGTTGGCGCCCTGCAGGGACGCGTAGTCCTCGCCGACGCCGCGCAGGCAGACCCGCCGCCGCTCGCCGCACACGTCTTCATCGAGCTCCTCGCAGTTGGCGCCGCCGGGCATCGCCGCGATGAGGGACGCCTCGCCGGCCAGGGGCTCGCCGCCCCGCCAGGTGCCCCACACGTCCGCGGTTTGCGCGCCCACGACCGCGCGGAAGGGCCGGGTGGCGGAGCCCCGCCCGTCGAAGAGCGCCAGGTCCGCCGCCTTGCCCGGGGCCAGGGAGCCGGTGGCGATGTCGACGCCCAGGGCCTGGGCCCCGCCCACCGTGGCCATGCGCCAGAGCGCGAAGTCGCTGAGGACGCCGCCGTAGTGCTCGGCGTTGAGGTGGTCGGCGCAGGCCAGCTCCCGCAGGAGGTTCATGGAGCCCGACGCGGTCCAGTCGGTGCCCAGGGCCACGTTGACGCCGAGGGTCTGCAGCAGCGTCACCGGGGCGGTGTTTCCGTACAGGTCGACGTTGCTGCGCGGGGACCAGACGACCGAGGCGTCGTTCAGGGCCAGCATGGCGGCCTCCGCCGCGGTGATGCCCACTCCATGGATCACGGCGGTGTTGCCTTCCACCAGGTCTTCGCCGCCGTCCAGTGCGCTGCTCAGGCACAGCAGCTCGTTGCGCGCCGCGCGGTCGATGCCTTCGGCGATGTGGGGGCTGTAGGCGACGTTGTCCAGCACCGTCGGCGAGTCCAGGCCGGGGTAGTCGCAGCCCGACTCGGCCACGAAGCCCGACGTGTCGCTCAGGGGGAAGGTCTGGTACTCGACCGTGTCCACGCCCAGGCCCTCGTTGCCCGCGTCCAGGTTGCGCAGCAGGCCGTTGCTGGCCCCCGATCCGTTGATGGACGTGCCGCCGGTCAGGGCGAAGCGCAGCTCCCCCCAGGCCTTCTCGGCGTAGCTGGCCCCGCCGGACACGCTGATGGACTGGTGGCCGTTGTTGCCCCGGCGCCAGTCGTGGCGGTGCTGGTAGCGCGCCTCGCCGTGGGGCTTGGGGTGGTTCTGGGTGTAGGAGATGTGGTCGTGCGCGTTGATCAGGCCGGGGCTGAGCACGCCGAAGGGGCAGACCACCTCCGTGGCGCCGGCCTCCGCGCAGTCGCAGCCCACGCAGGCGATGTCGCCGCCGGGCTCCACGCGGAGCTGGCCGCCGTAGTAGACCTCGTCTTCGGTGAGGATGATGCCCGTGAAGACCACCGCGTCGTCGCCGTCCTGCACCGTGCACAGGGCGCCGCCCGTCGGCGGTCGCGGGGGCTCGTCCAGGCAGTACGT
This sequence comes from uncultured Pseudomonadota bacterium, assembly GCA_937907595.1. Lineage (GTDB taxonomy): Bacteria > Myxococcota_A > UBA796 > UBA9615 > UBA9615 > CALCXL01. The sequence goes on along the minus strand of CALCXL010000184.1, from coordinate 896 downwards.
GGCGCTGGGGCCGCTCTCCTCCTCATCGAAGCTGTAGCCCGACGGGGCGGTGTCGTCGTCGTCGCCGACCGCGTCGTCGTCGTTCGCGTCGTCGTCGTCGCCGGTGCCCGGGGGGTCGGCGGGGCAGCCCAGCAGCGCCACGAAGGAGGTCAGCAGGAGCAGTCGGAGCAGGTTCATAGGGTCTTCCTTGCGGGGCGGGGCGCCCCCGGGCGACCGTGGATTACCAGACCTGCCGACGCCCGTCCCGATCCTTCGGCGCCCGGGCCGGGGGCCGAGGCCGAGCGCGTCGGTGTTGATCGAGATCACGTCCGCGTACAATGGCGACGTGCAAGTCCGACGTTTCGCAGAGACCGTGCTCTTCGGGGACACCCTGGCGGAGAAGCTGGCGGCTCCGCCGACCCTGGAGGACGACGCGCCGGGCGCCGCGATCCCCTTGCCCGGGGCCCCGGGCCGGCCCTCCGATCTCCCGCTGCGCCGCGGCGATAGACCGAAGTTCCCCGCCGCCGAGCGCCTGGGGGAGGTGGAGGCGGCGGCCACCGCGCTGCACGCCTTCGCCAACCACGAGCTCCTGGCGATGGAGCTCATGGCGCTGGCCCTGCTGCGCTTCCCCGACGCGGACCCCGCCTTTCGTCGGGATCTGGTGCGCACGCTGCAGGAGGAGCAGGCGCATCTGGTGATGTACGTGGAGCGCCTGCAGGGCTGGGGCCAGCCCTTCGGGAGCCGCGCCCTCTCCCCCTACTTCTGGGACGCGCTGTCGGCGGTGGACTCGCCCATGGCCTTCTGCGCGGCCATGGGCCTGACCCTGGAGCAGGCCAACCTGGACTTCGCCGGGCACTTCGCAGCGGCCTTCGACGCGGTCGGGGACGCCGCGTCGGCGCGGATCCTGCGGCGGGTGC
>CALCXL010000183.1 GCA_937907595.1 uncultured Pseudomonadota bacterium | reverse complement strand
CAGGTCGAAGACCTGGTTGAACATCAGCCAGAAGCCGCTGAACACCAGACAGAAGCCCAGGACGCGGGCCTGGAACAAGCCCACCACCGACACCGTGAAGACGGTGAGGGGGTCCATGGAGCCCTTGTCGAAGTGGGCCTTGCGGGGGATGTAGATGACGAACGCGATCAGGCCGATCAGCGCCGCCAGCGTCTCCACCTTGAAGGAGGTGTACGCGTTGTTGCTCTCACCGTAGGCGCCCAGGTCGCGCCAGATGAGGTACGGCGTCACCAGGGCCACGAAGCCGCCCCAGATGTAGGCCTCGATGGGCTTGAGCGCCCGGCTGAGCGCGCCCCAGGACTCGGCCCCCTTGGCGCCCTTGCCCTCGTAGCCCTCCTCCTGGGTGGGGTCCTGGTAGAAGGGCAGCCACAGGAAGTTGATGCAGACGATGCCGGCGCAGGCCAGGAACACGTACTTCCAGGCCAGCAGGCGCAGCACGCCGGCCACCACGGGGCCCAGGAAGCCGCCGATGTTGACCAGCTGGTAGAAGACGCCCCAACCCACGGACGCGTTGCCCTCCTTGAGGGTCGCGGCCAGGGTGCCCTGCACGCCGGGCTTGAAGATCGCGGTGCCGCCGGCCAGGAGCATGCAGCCCCAGAAGAAGCCCGCGAAGTCCATGCGGTAGCCCATCAGCGCGTAGCCGATGACCTTGAGGATGATCGCCAGGCTGATGCTGTTCTTGTGGCCGTATCGGTCCGCGAAGCCGCCGGTGAACATCGGCAGCACCGACTGCACGCCGGCCCACCAGGCGAAGATGATGCCCTTCTCCACGTGGGTGAACTCGGGCCCGCCCGCCGACTGGGGCAGCACCATGTAGATCGCCACGACCGCCCGCACGCCGTAGTAGGCGAGGCGCTCGAACATCTCCATGACGTTGACGATCCAGAAGCGGTTGTCGAGGCCGACCATCTGTTCACGGAGCGATCGGGGGGCGTCTGCGGCGGCGTTCATGGGCGTTCTTCCTGCCCGGCGCGGGTTGCGCGCGCGAGCCACGGGCCTATAGCACGCAGGCGCGCGCGGGCGAACCGATCGCCAGCGGGGGCGGCGTGAGGACGAGGGGACGGGGGGACGGCCGGGCCGCGCGTAGGGCTCAGCCGGGGAAGAAGCGCACGCCGACCAGGCCGTCGACGTCGAAGCCCAGGCCGACCCCGGTCAGGGGCACCACGCCGCCGACGCCCGAGGGCACGACCTCGGCCCAGAACTCCACGGGGGCGCCGGACACCGTCAGGGCCGCGCCGATGGCCACGCCGCCGCCGATCTCGACGTAGGGGCCGTTGTTGTAGAAGACGACGCGCCCCCGGAAGTTGCCGCCCAGGTACATGTGCACGTGCAGGGGCAGGCCCGGCGGCGTGATGTGGGGGAAGTGGAAGCGGTAGCCCACGTGGAAGCCCACGGAGTTGAGCAGGTTGGGCACGCCCAGGTTGAAGACGATGCCGTGGGACTGCGCCGGCCAGATCTTCAGGGAGAAGCCGTTGAGGGTGCCCGCGCTGAAGCCCAGCCCGATGGGGCTGCCGGTGCGGTAGCCCGTGGCCACGATGGCGGGGGTGGCGGCGACCGGCGCGGGGGCGGGCTGCGCGGCTTCGGGCTCGGCGGGCTCGGCCTCGTCGCCGGCCTCGTCGTCGTCGTCGTCGTCGTCCCCCTCGGGCACGTCCCACGGCGGGGTCTCGTCCTCGTCGGCGAAGGCCGCGGTGGGGAGGAACAAGGACAGGGCGGCGAACAGGGCGAGCAGGCGCATCAGCAGGACCTCGGATCAGCGTCGTCGGCGCAGGGGGGAGAGCAGCAGGAGCGGGAAGAGGGCCGGGCCGAAGACCGCGGAGCAGGAGGTGCCGCCGAAGGGCAGGGCCGCGGCGTTGCCGTCGCTGTCCACCGGGGCGAAGCGGCCTTCCTGCAGGGAGTTGGCCAGGTCGCCGTCCAGGCTGGCGTCCATGCTGGCGTCCACCAACTTGGCCCCCAGCACGGCGTCGTCGTCGGTGTAGTGCCGCAGCTCGAGGGCCTCGCGGAGCTCCGCCGTGTTGGCCGGCAGGGGCCAGTCGACGGCGGGCACCGGCTCGTCCAGCAGGTCCTCGATGAGGTCGGTGCTGAAGCGGTCGGTGTTGTCGTGCTCCCGCACCACCATGTCCCGGCCGATGACCGTGTACGACGGGATGGTGAACTTGGGGCCCGACGTGTCCACGTAGGCGTCGATGAGGGTCTGCGAGGTGTCGTCCACCACCGCGAAGTCCAGGCCGAAGTCGCTGGCCCAGCCGGCCGGATCCGGCGCCGTGTCCTCGGGCTCTCCGTCCACCAGGATGTGGATCACCATGAAGCCGCGGTCCCGGTAGTCCTCGTAGGCGTCCTGGTGGTCGACCGCGTCGTCCTGGGCGGTGTCCACGTACTCGGCCAGCACCGCGACCACGATCACGTTGCCGTAGAAGTCGTGCAGGCTGATGTCCCGGTCGTGCTGGTCGGTGCGCGTCCAGTCCCCGCTGACGTCGCCTTCGTTCCAGCCCTCGTCGTCGATGGACTCGGGCAGGGCCAGGCGCGGGTAGCTGCCCTCGTAGGGCACGTCGTCCAGCTCGTTGGCGTCGAAGTAGGTCAGGTGCTCTTCGGCGTCGGTGAAGCCGTCGCCGTCGGTGTCCCGCAGGTCGTCGCGGGTGCCGATCAGCGCCTCGAACTCGTCGGAGAGGAAGTCGCTGTCCCCGTCGGACGAGCCCGCGCCGCAGGCGGTCAGGGCCAGGAGCGGGAGCAGGGAGATGGTGGACAGCGCGCGCATGGTTCGTACCCCGCCACACCATGCCAGCCCGGCTGCGTCCCCCACAAGCGCCGGGGCAAAGCGGGCGAACGCCGGCGGGCCGGGGCGCGGTCGGGCGGCCCCAAACGCAAGAGGCCCGAGCGCTGCGCCCGGGCCTCCTGTCGATTCTGTCCGGCGCGGAGGGCTAGTCCATCGCCTCCACGTAGCCGCGGTACATCGAGTCGCCGAAGCCCAGGTCCGTGCGGATCTGGTCGATGTTGTCGGGCATGGGCCACCACTCGTCGGCCTCGTCGGCGTAGGACCAGTCCTCGGCCAGGTACTGATCGGTCTCCGGGAAGGGGGCGGGCGAGCCCGAGCGGTCCCACTGGCGGATGACGAAGTCCCGGTCGATCTGGGCGAACATCGGGATGCCCCAGGAGCCGTCGGGCACGTAGTTCGCCGTGGTGCCCCGGTCGCCGTCGGCGAAGATCGGGATGGTCAGGCCGAAGTCGTTGGCCCAGCGGTCCAGCTGCGGGTTGCCGTCGCCGGGGGTCATGCCGTCGAGCATGAGCTGGATGACGGTGAAGCCGTCGTCCACGCGGTCGAGCCACTCCGCTTCCAGGGTGGAGGCCGCCTGGCGGCAGGGGCCGCACCACTCGGCGCTGATGTCGATCATGATCACCTGACCGAAGAAGCGCTTCAGCTTGATGACCTCACCGTGGCGGTCGGTCTTGGTCCACGAACGGCTGACGTCGCCCTGGCTCCAGCCGTCCTCGGCCGTGATCTCGTCCCAGCGGGAGCCGGGAGGGGTCGGTCCGCGGGCGTAGCCACCGGCGTAGGGGAAGTCCGTGTCGTCCCAGGGCTTGAAGAAGGCCGCGTACTCGAACGCGTCGTCGAAGCCGTCGCCGTCGCTGTCGGCGTTCTCGGGGTCGGTGCCCAGGCTGATCTCGAAGGCGTTGGTCAGCAGGTCGCCGTCCTCGTCACCGTCGTCGGCCAGCGCGCCGGGCTCCCCAGAGCCGTTGGGGTTGTTCGCGTTCGGGTCGCAGCCCATGGCCAGGACCAGGGTGAACGAGAGCAGGGTCAGCAGGAATCGCGGCATGAACTTCGGTCTCCTTGAAGTGGGCCTCAGGGTGTGGCGTCGGACCACCGCTGAACAGGGCTGTGCGGGTCTTTTTTCACAGAGTTGACGCCTCCGCCAGAGAATTTGACTGAATCCGGTCCACCGGGACGATCGATGCCCGATATCATGGGCGATAGCATTACGCGTCTTGATCATCGCGTAAGGCAGACCGGCACAAGGAGATCCCATGAGCCCGACCGTGCAGTTCAACATCCGCACCGCGCCCTCGGTGGCGGAGTCGGTCCGCGCGCGCGCACACGAGCGCGGATGCTCCCTGGGGGTCGCCCTGGCGGAGCTGGTGGAGGCCGGGCGAGCCTGGTCGGGCGACGGCATGGTGCTCCGGCCCGACCCCGCGCTGCGCCGCGCCCTGGCCGCCCTGGCCGCTGCGGAGTCCACGACCCCGCAGCGCTTGCTGGAGGATGCCCTGCGGGGCGAGCTGCGCTTGCGCTTGCTGCGGCTGGCGGACCGGGTGGCGCCCGCCGGGGGCGACGGGCTCCGGGCAGAGGGCGGCGGTTCGCTCCGGGACGGCCCCGGATCAGCAGGCCAGGACGGGCCGGACGCCGACGATGCCGGGGTGGAAGTGGGGCTGTTCACCGTGTTCGACTGATCCCGACGTCGGGCCGGGGTAGGCTGCGTCGGGATGTCGCCGGGGGGTGTTCAGGAGTCGCAGGTGCAGGAGAAGTTGATCATCGTGGCCCTGTTCGCAGGGATGGCGCTCTTGCTGCTGCTGGGCGGCAACATCTGGGAAAAGCAGAAGGTCGTCGGCGAGCTCAACAACATCCTGGGCCCGTCGAACACGCACACCTTCAAGGATCGCAAGG
>CALCXL010000182.1 GCA_937907595.1 uncultured Pseudomonadota bacterium | reverse complement strand
CGCCCACCCCGACGTCGTCGCCGCGGTGCAGGACGCCTCCCTGCTCCTGGGCCAGGAGTCGCTGGTGGAGGCCTACGTCTCTCGGGGCGCGCGGGTCTCGGGGGTGCGCGCGTGCGAGGGGCCTCCCCCCTTCCTCCTGCTGGGCATCGAGCACCTCAGCGACGGCCCCCTGAAGCTGGACCCGGCCGAGCTGCGCTTCGCGGTGGGGGCCGAGGTCGCACACCTGCGGCTGGGCCACGCCCGCCTCACCGCCCAGAGCGTGTGGGACAAGGTGTTCGAGGAGGGCCCCAGCTTCCTGGCCACCCTGGCCGATTTCGCGCCTTTCATCCCCGTGCGGGGCGCGGCCCTGGCCAAGGGCCTGCAGCTGGCCCGGCTCATCCCCCTGGGCAAGGGCAAGCCGCGCGCGGCCCGGGGCGGCGATCTGGCCGTGGCCTGGGGGGATCTGCTGGTGGCCTGCCGGGTCATGCAGCTGACCGCCGATCGGGCCGGGCTGCTCCTGTGCGGCGACCTGCGCGCCGCGGTGCGGGGCATGCTCCTGACCAGCCCCGCCGGGCGGGAGGTGCTGGGGCGCGCCGAACGCCACGGCCTGCGCTGGGCCCTGCATCGACAGGACGAAGACGGGGAGCCCGTGCCAACCCAGATCGCCCTGCGCGTGGCCGCCCTCCTCGCCTTCTGGCTGTCCGACGAGTACCCCCTGCTGCGGGACGCCGTCGAAGCTTGAGTCGTGGGCACCCGATCGATCGGGTCGCATTCGCCGGTTGGAACTCAAGAGATCGCGCTTACCGTCGATCCAGTGAATCTGGAGGCCCCGATGCGAACCGCGCTGCTCTGCACCCTCGTCCTGCTCCTCGCCACCCCCGCCGTCGCCAGCGAGCGCCAGGCCCGCGAAGCCAACCCCGACGTGGCCGACTCCCTGGCCCAGATCCTGGAGGACGTGGGGGACTGGGCGGAGCTGGCGCGCAGCTGCGGCGACGACCCCTGCGAGCTCATGAACGAGGAGGCGAAGGCCATCGGCGACGCCCTGGAGGCCCTCTGGCCGGTGATCGGCTCCCCCGACGGCAAGCGTGAGGCGGTGGACGCGGCCTACCAGCAGCTGATCGCGCACCTGGACGCCTTCGAGCGCTGGATGCCCCAGACGGACATCGAGGACCTGGACGCCCACTGCCGCCGCTGGACGGGCACCCGCGAGAAGATCGATCGTTTCAAGCGGACGATGCGTCAGCTGGCCAGCTGAGCCTGTCGGGCCCTCCTCAGCGCGACCGCCTCAGCGCCAGGTGCCCAGGTCCTCCCCGATGCGGCGCGCGGCGTCACGCCCCCCCATCATCGTCCCCATGATCCCGAAGCTCTGCCGCGTCGACGCCCCGCAGAGGTACAGCCCGCGCACCGGCGAACGGGGATGCGGCCGCTGCTCGTGGAACTGGTCGGGCGTCACCGCGATGCCGTAGCCCGTGCCCGCGTTGGCCCGCGTGTAGCGGATGTGGCTCAGGGGGCTGGCCGACTCGCGGAACACGATGTGCTCCTTCGTGCCGGGGAACAGCCCCTCCAGGCGGTCGATGAGCTTGTCCTCGATCGCCAGCTTGGTCTCGGAGTACTGCTCATCGCGGCGGTAGCGCCAGGCCTCGGTGTCGTCGCCGTCGAAGCCCCAGAAGCTGGGGGCCCCGGGGAACAGGGTCATGACCTCCAGGCTGTGCACGCCGTCGGGCGAGTGGCCGGGGGTGTCCGGGTCCTTGAGGGAGGCCGACGTGATGTAGGCGCCCTGGGGCTCGTAGGCTCCCGCCTCCCGCCCGCGGGCGTAGGCCGTGTCCAGGTCGTAGTCGTCGGAGATCCAGTAGTTGGCCGCCCCCATGCCCAGCTCACCCAGGTCGGCCTTCACGCCCAGGCAGGTCAGGAAGAGCGCCGCCGGGTAGGTCCACGCGTCCGCCGACTTCGCGTACTTGCTGGGCAGGTGCTGGGCGCCGACCAGATCGAACAGCGTGGCCTTCACGTCGGCGTTGGACAGCACCGCGCGCGCGCGCACCGTGTGGCTCTCCCCCTTCCAGGGCTCGGTCACCAGGCCCACGGCGCGCCCGTCCTCCATCAGGATGCGCTCCACGCCCCGGCGCAGGTGGATGGTCCCGCCCAGCTCCTCCACGCGATCGGCCAGCTTGTCGGAGATCGCCTGACCGCCGCCCTTTGGGTAGCCCACGCCGTGGAAGAAGTGGTTGACGATCGCGGCGTGAAAGGGCGCAGACACTTCGTTGGGGGGCAGGCCGTAGATGCCGTGCTGCCCCGCCAGGACGGCCCGCAGCTTGGGGTCCCGGGTGCAGTCGTCCAACAGGTCCTTGAGCGTGGCCTTCTTGTAGCGGGCGACCTGGGGGGCCTTGAACAGGATGGTCATCAGCGCGGCGAAGGTCATGTCGCCGTCGGACTTGCGGAAGACGTTGGCCACCGTGTCGACCTGGGCCAGGAAGCGCATGTAGTGGTCGATGCCCTTGCGCTCGGCCGGGAAGTCGGCGACCAGCCGCGCGCGGAAGTCCTCTCGCCGGGCGGGCACCGCGAACCGGTACTCCGGGAAGATCAGGTGGTCGAAGCCGTCCTGATCCATGGGCACGAACTCCTGCTGCACGCCCATCTCCCCCAGCAGGCGGGGCAGGACGCCGTCGTCGTCGGTGTCGCCGACGTAGTGCAGGCCGATGTCGAAGCAGTAGCGCGCGTCCGCCGGCCCCCGGGAGAACTGCGTGGCGCAGCCCCCAGCGACGTAGTGCTGGTCGAAGAGGGCGACGCTCAGCCCTTGTTGCAGGAGGTAGGCCGCGGCGGTCAGCCCACCGGTCCCCGCGCCGACGATGGCGACATCGACGGACTCGGGCACCGCAGTGCGCGTGCGCTCGCGGGTGCGGGCGGTGGGGTTTGCGACTTCGGACACGGTTTTTCCTGTTAGCAGAATCAGACGGATCTGACCGGGGGAGGCCCTGGGATTCTCAGAGCCGCGCCGACTCCTCCAGCTCCATGCGGTTGGTCTCCGGCAGCCAGAGCAGGATGAGGGCCAGGGCGAAGAGGGGGAGGATGGCGGTGGGTCGGATGGCGGCGCCCCAACTGTGGGACTCGGCGTACCAGCCCACCAGGATCGGGCTGGCTACGTAACCCAGGCGCCCCAGCAGGTTGTTGGCCCAGGCGAAGGCGTCGGCCCGCATCTCCGTCGGGAAGAGCTCGGTCGTGTAGGCGTTGAGCACCGGCAGGACCGCCGTGACGCCGAACATCGCCCCGCCCAGGGCCACCGTCAGGGCCCAGGAGCTGTGGAAGGAGTACGCGCCCCAGACCCCGGCGGAGGTCACTGAGAAGATGATCAGGGCGCCCATGCGCCGCCCCGCCACGTCCAGCAGCTTGCCCGCGGCGAAGACGAAGGGCAGGGAGCCCACGGCGGCCAGGAGCAGGGCCTTCGACACCTCGGTGTCGGTCCAGCCGCGGTCGGTGACCACGAACTCCTTCCAGAAGGAGACCGCGGTCTGCGTGCAGCCGTAGGTCAGGAACCAGATGAGGGCCAGCTGGAGCACGCGGCGGGCGTAGGGCCCCTTGAGGATGGCCAGGAGCGAGCCGGCCGGCGCCACCTCACGGGCGGCGAAGCGAGCGGTCTCCTTGAGGTTCCGCCGCGCGAAGGCCAGGACGATCAGGGGCACGATCCCCACGAAGTACACCGATCGCCAGCCGCTGTGGGTGGCCAGGAGCATCGGCACCACCCCGGCGCAGACCAGGGCGCCCAGCGTGGAGAAGCCCTGCAGGAAGCCGATGACCATGCCGCGCTTCTCCGCCGGGTATTCCTCGGCCGCATACACCATCGACGTCACCCACTCGCCGATCAGGAAGATGCGCGCGAGGAACTGGAATAGCGCGAAGGACCACACGTCCCAGGACAGGCCGGTCAGGAAGGTGAAGACCGTGTAGCCGACGATGGTGATCATCATCACCGGCCGGCGACCCCAGAGGTCCGCCTTGCGCACCAGCAGGTAGGCGACGACCGTGCCGAGGTTGACGAAGGCGAACAGCAGGCCCGCGCCAAAGCGGCTGATCTCCAGGTCCGCCCGCAGCTCCGGGAGGATCTGGCTCAGGGCCATGAAGTCGTAGCCCTCGAAGAACGTGGCCACGCTGAGGAAGACGAGCAGTCGGCGCTGGTGGGGAGTCACGGGCGGAGCCTAGCAGGCCCGGGATCGACTCAGCGCGGCCCCCAGACGGTGCTCTGGGCCCGCGGGGGGCCGCTGGATCAGTTGTCGGGGCCGGGGTCCCCGTCCTTGTCGCTGGGCCAGAAGTACCCGTGGCCCTCGTAGGGGCGGGGCTGGCCGTTGTTGCGCAGCAGCTCGCCCCGCCAGAAGAAGAGCAGGGCGCCCTCGTCCCCGGTGCCTCCGGCGAGGTCGTACTCGTCCTCGTTGCCGTTCCACTGCGACTGGACCCAGGCCGTGCCCCCCAGGTTGCCGTCGACGCGCACGGCGCCCCAGAAGCCCGTCCAGACCTCTCCGCCGTTGAAGGTCTCGCAGTAGCCCTCGGAGTAGAACTCGCCGTTGTCCTCCACCCAGAGGTCGCCCCAGCCGTTGCAGAAGCCCTGGTCGGAGTCCTCGCTGCTGAGCCAGATCTCGCCGACCCAGTCGCCGGCGAAGGGGTTGCTGTCGTCGTCGTCGTCGTCGGGGCGGCTGTCGTCGTCGTCTGCGGCGTCGTCGTCG
>CALCXL010000181.1 GCA_937907595.1 uncultured Pseudomonadota bacterium | reverse complement strand
GGGTCCGCTCGCCAGCTTCGCCAGCCCAAAATCGGGGTTTCTACCCGGGGCTCACCATTGCGGGGAGGACGGGACCTCGAGGAACCAGCGCGCAGCTGAGGGGCGTGCTGCGTGCTGGCTGCGACGCGGGGTCAACCGAGGGCGGGGCCGCCGGTCGGGGTGCTGGTGATGTTGACGTCGAAGGTCTGGTAGGGGATGCCGACGCCGGCCTGGTCCAGGGCGTACTTGGCGTCGCGCAGGACCGCTGAGCGCACGCCCCAGTAGTTGTCGGGGTGGGTCCAGACCCGGACCTCGAAGTCGATGCTGCTGGCGTTCAGGCCGGTGAGCGGCACGTCCACGCCTTCCTCCACCATCACGTCCTGGACGTTGCGGGCCATCTCCAGGAGCAGAGCCTGGGTCGAGTCGATGTCCGCGCTGTAGGCCACGCCCAGGGGCACGTCCACGCGGACCTTGGCGCCGGTGGGGGTCATGTTCTTGATGACCGCGCCGTAGATCTGGCCGTTGGGCACGGTGATCAAGTCGCCGCGGGGGTTCGCCAGCACCGTGGCGAAGATCTCCAGCTTCATCACCCGGCCGGTGTTGCCCCCGGCGTCGATGAGGTCACCCACCGAGAAGGGGCGGAAGAGCAGAAGCATCACGCCGGCCGCGAAGTTGGACAGCGTGCCCTGCATGGCCAGGCCGACGGCGAACCCGGCCGCGCCGAGCACCGCCACCAGGCTGGTGGTCTCGAAGCCGAAGACGTTGAGCACCGCCAGGATGGTCACGGCCAGGATGAGGTAGCGCACGGCGTTGCCGCCGAAGACGGCGATGGTGTGGTCGACCTTGCCCTTCTTCATGGCGGCCACGGCGACCCCGCTGAGCCGGGCGCCGATCCATCGGCCGACGATGAAGATGAAGAGCACCTTCAGCACGTTGAGGGCCAGAGGCACCCCCACGGTGATGGCCTGGCTGATGTAGTCCTGCATCTGGGCTGCGTTGTCCATGTCTCGCTCCGGTCTTGAGATTCTGGGCCGCTCGCGGCGGCGGGTTCTTGGTTGCGTTCGAAAGGCGGCCGGCCCGGGGTGCCCCCTCCCCCCCCTTGGAGGAAGGAGGGGGCGGTGACCCCGAGTCAGCTTGGGGGGGACAGGACCACAGGGTCACCATTCCCGAGGGGCGGATGCCCCGCGATTCCAACTACATGAGGGTGGCGACGATCGTGATGGAGGTCAGCGTGTCCAGGGCCTCGAAGGAGGTCCCGTCGGCGCGCACGGGCGGCACGAAGTCGTAGCCGAGCTTGAAGCCGAACTTGACGCTCATGATGGAGTTGAAGGACCCGGAGATGCCGGTGGCGCTGACGATCTTGCCGTCGAAGCCCTCTTCGCCCGCGTCCTGGTTGTTGCGCCCGCCGAGCAGCGCCTCCAGCTTCTGGGTGAAGCCGAAGTTGCCGCCCACGTTGAGGGCGTAGGCCCCCGCGATGCGCCCGCCGACGAAGTTCTGGCCGCCGCCGGTGCCGCCCTCCGCCACGGGCACGTACTGATCGCGGCTGTAGTTGAAGCCACCCTCCGCCAACAGGCTGTGCTTTTCGGTGTTGATCAGCTTGTGGCTGTAGCCGACGTCGCCGCGCGCCTGGATCAGGAAGCCCGCGAGGGGGTCGTGCAGGGCGCCGCCGCCGACGTAGATGGAGTTGATGTCGGGGATGATGAAGCGGTCGTAGCGCACCGCGCCGCCGACGTTCTTGGCGAGCTCCACCCACTCGTCGCTGCCCGAGTCGGCCACGACCCCGCGGCCGTAGGCGCCGCCGAAGTCCAGGCTGAACTTGTTGCGGGCGTGGGCGACGCTGAAGGCGACCGCGCCGGAGGCGTTGATGGACTTGGTGTTGCCCGCGGCCCAGTTGGCGCCGGCTTCGATGCTCAGGCCGACCTTCGGCGTCACCGCGAGCTCCGCCTCGGTCACCACCGCCGTCAGGGGCTCCTCTTCGACCGCCTCCTCGACCGTCTCTTCGACCGCCTCTTCGACCGCCTCTTCGACCGCCTCTTCGACCGTCTCTTCGACCTCCTCTTCGACCGTCTCCTCGACCGCCTCCGGGGCCGCCTCGACCGCCTCGTCGGTGCCCTCGACCGCCTCGTCGGTGCCCTCGGCTGCAGCTGCGGCCGCGGCGGCCTTCTTCTGCTCGGCAGCCTCCTTCGATCCGGCGGCGGGCGCCTCGTCCTTCTTCTTCTGGGCGGCTTCCTTCGAGCCGGGGGCCGGGGCGTCTTCGGCCGTGTCGGTGCCTTCGGCTTCGTCGCCGGCCAGGGCCGCAGCGGGCAGCATCAGCGCTGCCGCCAGGATCCACATCGTTGTTCGCTTCATCATGGTCATCTCATCTTCCCCAAGCTGAGTCGTGCTCTCGATCGCAGCAGGTCAAAGCAACCTGCGTGCCAGGAACGTCTTTGGGCGCAGGATGCCGGAAAGCGGGGGACGATCGGCGTGATCCCCCCAAGCTCCGACCCCTTTTTCGGGTGGGAGTGGGACGCTGCTGACCCGATCGGCGCCCGGCTTCGTCGACAGGCCCGCCCGAATTGGCTAGTTCTTGCCGCAGGGAACGAGGAGGAGCCATGCGAGGGAGCGACGGACCGACCATCCTCGTGGTGGACGACGACCCGGACATCCGCCTGCTGATCGAGACCGCCCTGGAGGGGTTGGGGCGGATCATCACGGCCGACGGCGTGGAGGACGCGCGGCTCAAGCTGGCCAGCAAGCCCGACGTGGTGCTCGTGGACCTGGAGATGCCCGGCGGCAGCGGCGAGGACGTCGTGGAGACGCTGGTGCACGAGTCCCCCCTCAGCACGGTGTTCGTGGTGTCCGCCGTGCGCGACGTGGAGCGCACAGTGCGGCTGATGCAGGCCGGCGCCGAGGACTTCCTGCTCAAGCCGGTGGAGCCGCTGGTGCTGCGGCGCCGGGTGGAGAACGCCCTGGTCCGGCACCGCCTGGCCACGCAGGCCACGGATCGGGAGCTGCCGGCGGGGGAGGGCAACCCCGCCCTGGCGCGCCTGCAGATGGGGCCGTCGAGCGCCATGCAGGACCTCTGCCGCCAGATCGTGACCGTCGCGGGCGCGCGCATGACCGTGCTGATCGAGGGCGAGACGGGCGTGGGCAAGGAGCTGGTGGCCCGGGCGGTGCACGCCGCGTCGCCGCGCTCGGACAAGCCCTTCGTCACCGTGAACTGCGGGGCCCTGCCCCGGGAGCTGATCGAAGCCGAGCTCTTCGGCCACACCGCAGGCGCCTTCACGGGCGCCTCCGGCTCCCGCGGCGGCCTGGTCAAGGAGGCGGCCGGCGGCACCCTGCTGCTGGACGAGGTCGGCGAGCTGCCCCTGGAGTTGCAGCCCCGCCTGCTGCGCTTCCTGCAGGAGGGCGAGGTGCGGCCCGTGGGCTCGGACCGCACGACGAAGGTCGACGTGCGCGTCATCGCCGCCACCCACCGCAACCTGCGCGAGCTCGTGGACGCGGGCGAGTTCCGCGAGGACCTCTACTTCCGGCTGCGGGTCCTGCCCCTGGACGTGCCGCCCCTGCGCGACCGGCCCGCGGACATCCCCGCCCTGGCCGAGCACTTCCTGCGGGACGCCGCCAGCAAGGCCGGCCGCACCGTGCGGGGCTTCGAGAAGCCGGCGCTCCGGGCGCTGATGACCCAGCCCTGGCCGGGCAACGTGCGCGAGCTGGAGAACCGGGTGCAGCGCGCGGTCGTCTTCGCCACGGGGGCGTTGGTGACGTCCAGCGATCTGGGGATGGACACCCCCACCAACGGGGACTCGATGGCCTGGCCGGATGGGCTGATGGACCAGCCCTTCAGCGAGGCCCGGGACAGCGTGGTGGCCGACTTCGAGCGGGCCTACGTGGCTGCGGCCCTGCTCATGGCCGACGGCAACGTCTCCGAGGCCGCGCGGCGCTCCGGGCTGCCGCGCAAGTCCCTGTGGCGCATCGCCCAGCGGGTGGGGCTGGCGGCGGACCGGGCGAGCCGCAAGGCCGGGCTGCTGGAGACGACGCCGGGGACCACGCCCATCGACGACGGCCGCACGCCCAGCGAGGAGGACCTCCTGCTGGCCAAGGTGCGCGAGGGCTACCGCGAGCGAGCCACCGCAACGGTGGGGGAGATCGTGCAGCGGCTGGCCGGCACGCCCAGCCTGGCGGACTGGACCTGGGTGAAGTCCCACGCCCACCGCCTGCGGGGCTCCGGCGGCTCCTACGGGCTGCCCCGGGTCTCCGACGTGGCGGGCAAGCTGGAGGAGGCGGCCATGTGCCTGGACGCCGCCAGCTCCCGTCGTCTGGCGGATCAGCTGCTGGAGACGCTGTAGGGGAGGAGCTCAGCTGGTGAGCAGGCTGCCCAGGGCCCCGACGGCCCGCTGGAACTCGTCGTCCAGCGCGGTCATGCCCAGGGCCACGCCGGCCACGTCGCCCTCCCGCCCGGAGTCCTCCAGCCGGCGGGCCAGCCGCGAGAAGCTGGACAGCCCCAACTGCGCGGCGCTGCTGCGCACCGAGTGCGCGGCGGTGGAGACCCCCTCCAGGTCCTGGCGGGCCCAGGCGTCGTGGAGCTGGAGCACGCGGCTGCGGCCGTGATCGATGAAGAGCTGCGCCACCTCCGCCACCAGGGAGGGGCCTCCCAGGACGATCAGTCGCTCGATGGCGGCGGGGTCGGGCTGAAGTGCAGGCACGGGGGTCCGATCGTCAAGCGGGGCGGGTCGGTGTCGAGGACTCGGCGATCCGGCCGCGCACCCATGTTGCCTCGCGCCGCGCCCACGCGCTCACCGCGCGGTGCAGTCCAGGGTGTGCGAAGTGGTGCACGCTGCGGCAGAGCACGGTCGTGCCGCCCCGGGTTCGCTTGTAGTCGCCGCCGTGCCCGGGCTCGAAGCGGTCCAGGCCCTGCTCCCAGGCCCAGCGCATGGGGAAGTGGTACGCGAGGTTGAAGTGCAGGAAGGGGTGCGGCTCCCGGGTGCCCCAGATCCGGCCGAGGAGGGCGTCGTCGGAGCGCAGCTGGAAGGTGGCGGCGACGAGCTCCTCTCCGCGGAAGGCGGCGAAGAAGACGACGTCGGCGGCCATGCGCTCGCGCACCGTCTCGAAGAAGATCGGCCCCAGGGGCACCGGGTCCCCGTGCCGGGCGGCGGTGTCGGCGTAGAGCTGGGGCATGGCCGACCAGACAGCGTCGGGGGCCTCCAGACCGCTGAGGACCTCCAGGCGCAGGCCCTGCTCGTCGAAGGCGCGCATCTCCCGGTGGAGCTCGCGGCGGCGCTTGCCGGGCAGGTGGCCGAGGAACCGATCGACGGCGGGGTCGCGCTGCCAGACGTGCTGCCAGGTCAGTCGCTCGATCCAGCCGGCGGCCACGAAGGCGTCGACCTCGTCGTCGGCGCAGAATTCCAGGTGCGCGCCGGTCCAGCCGCGCTCGTCGCACGCGGCGAGGAGCTGGGTGGGGGCCCCGGCGAGCAGGGACGCGCGGTCCCCGTCGGGGTCGGTGAGCACGCGCGGCCCGCGGATGGGCGTCCAGGGGATGGTGCCCACGGCGCGGGGGCCGTAGGGGAGACCCGACGTGGCGCAGGCGTCGATGATCGGCTCCTCCCACACGAACTCGCCCAGCCAGCCCTCCCGCTCGAAGAGGGGGACCAGGACGCCGTCGCCCTGCAGGTGTGCGGGGGTCCAGCGGTCGGGACCAGAGGAGGAGAGCGCCGCCTCCAGGGCCGCAAACCAGCCGTGCTGCGCGGCCGGGCCGGCGGGCGTCGACCAGCGATCCCAGCGCTCGGCGTCGGCCGCCTCCACGGAGTCGAGCAGGGCGCTCACCCGGGCAGGTCGAGCTCGCGCAGGCGCTCCTGGGCGCCGGCCGCGGTCTTGTCCAGTTCCAGGGCGCGGGCGTAGGCGTCGGCGGCGGCGCCCTCGAGCAGGTGGACCTCGCAGAAGAAGGCCACGCGCAGCCAGCCCGGGGCGTCGGCGGCGCGGCCCCGCAGGGTGTCCAGCTGGGTGGCGACGGCGATCTCCGCCACCCGGAAGGTGCCCGCGAGTTGGGGGCCGGGGTTCACGCCGGAGGGCTCCACGGACCAGGCGTACTCGCCGCCGGGCACCAGGGGGAGGTCGGCCGGCAGCTCCAGGGAGGCGCCGGTGGTCTCCACCTCCAGCAGAACGTCGTCGGCCTGCTCGCCCCGGGCCACGAGGACCACGACGCCCCGCCCGTCGGCGAGGGGGCCGTCCCATCGCAGGGTGCGGTCGTGGGCCGTGACGAAGCCGCCGCGGGGGCTGAGGCGACCGTCCGTGCCGCCGCGCACGACCACGGCCCCCGAGCGGACCTGCGAGGCGGAGCTGAGGGCCACCCGGTCCGCGCTGACGCAGCCGGGGGATGCGGCGCTGCTCACCACCTTCGCGCCCTCCATCACCGCCGCGCCACCCACCAGCTTGAGGGCGCCGGGGCCGGAGATCGTCAGCTCCTTGCAGGTGGTGATCAGGGAGAAGACGAGGGTGGCGTCGGCGGCCAGTCGCAGGGCCTGGCCCTCGGTGAGCATGGAGCCGGGGCTGATCGCCTTGTCGCCCGCTGTGACCTGGCCCGACGTGCCCAGGACCAGGCCCAGCGGGGTGCCGGCCGCGGGCGGCGTGCGCACGCCGGCCAGGGCGGCGGTGGGGAGGAGGACGCAGAGGAGCAGGGCGCGGAGGGTCATGGCACGACCAGTTTGGTGCCGGCGGGGAGGAGCTCGGGGAGGGCCACGACCGCCTTGTTGGCGCGCCACAGGTCCTTCCAGCGGGCCTCATCGCCGTAGAGGCGGGCTGCGATGGTGCGGAGGGTCTCCCCCTCCTGGACCGGATGGACCCGCGTGCCGGGTTTCTGTTCCGGGGGATCCAGATCGAGCACCCGCGCCAGGTCCCCGGCGGGCAGGAGGTAGGCCTGCAGCCACTGGGCGTACTCGGGGCGGGCGCGCACGGCGGCGATGGCGGCGTCGATGGCGGCCTTCAGGGCGGGCTCCCCGGCGGGCAGCATCGCGGCGTAGCTGAAGGGGTGCACGTTGAGCTGGACGATGCGCGCGGCGTCGGCGTGGGCCCCGATCTCCCCCAGGGTGAAGGGGTAGTCGTAGATGACCGCGTCCAGCTCACCGGCGGTGAGCAGATCGAAGTAGCCGTCCTCCACGGACAGGATCGTGGAGCTGCGCAGGGCTTCGGCCGCCCAGGCCTCGGCGGCGGGGTCGATGTACAGGCCCACGCGCTTGCCGGTGAGGCCGCTGATGCTGCGGATGGGGCTGCCCTTGGCGACCACCAGGCACAGCCCCGACTCCAGGTAGGACGTCGACCAGTCCATCCCCAGGGACTCGGTGGGCAGCCAGCCGCTGATGATCACGTCGACCACGCGGTTGCGCACGGCCTCCGCGTGCGATGCCCAGGTGATCGGCAGGATCTCCACGCTGACCCCCAGCTCCGCCGCGATCGCGTGGATCAGCTTGAGCTCCATGCCGTCGGGCCGACCGCCCTCGCCCAGGAAGTACATGGGCGGGGAGTGGTTCTCCAAACCCACGCGCAGGACGCCGCGGGCCTGGATGTCCTCGAGGGCGGGGGGGGGCGTGGGTTCGGGAGGCGGGGGCTCGGCGGGCTTGCTGCAGGCAGCCAGGAGCAGGATCGACAGCAGGAGGGGGCGCATGAACACGGCCTGAGGATACCCCGCCGAGGCCCTTCCCACCCTCGCGGGGCCGCCCGCCGAACAGATCGTCGGCCAGGACCCCGCCCTCTCCCCCGGACCGGTGCCGTAGGATGCGACTCGCATGGGCGAGATCATCGGCCAGTTCGAACTCCAGGAGGTCTTGGGCGGCGGGGGCATGGCCACCGTCTACCGGGCAGTGCACCGATCCGGCATCGGCATGAAGGCCGCGGTCAAGAAGCTGCACCCCCACCTGGCGGCCGACGCGCAGCTCCGCAAGCGCCTGCGGGTGGAGGCCGAAGCGCTGGCCCGGCTGGAGCACCGCAACGTCGTGCGGCTGCTGGACTACGTCGAAGAGGACGGGTCCTGCGCCCTGGTGACCGAGCTTGTGGAGGGGCACACCCTGCGCAAGGAGATCGAAAACGACGGCCTGGAGCCCATGCCCTTCGACCGGGCGATGCACCTCTTCGACCAGATGCTGGAGGGCGTCGGCCACGCGCACAGCAACCAGTGCCTGCACCGGGACATCAAGCCCGGCAACGTGATGGTGACGCTGGCGGGCGAGGTCAAGGTGCTGGACTTCGGCATCGCCAGCCTCCTGGACACGGAGCGCATGACCAAGACGGGGGTGTCCATCGGCACGCCCGCCTACATGTCGCCCGAGCAGATCGACGGCATGGAGGGGCTGGACGAGCGCGCCGACATCTACTCCCTGGGGGTGACGTTCTGGGAGATGCTGGCCGGTCCGGGAGCCCGGGAGCGGCGCACGGGCTGGCGGCTGGGTCCCGAAGGCTTCGAGCGGCTGCGTCGACAGGGGGTCCCGCAGCCGCTGATCGACGTGATCGAGTCGATGGTCGACTTCGACCTGGAGCGTCGACCCGCCAACATCCCCGCGGTGAAGCGAGCGATCGCGGCGGCGCTGGAGGCCCTGGGGGAGCCGGTGGACGGGGCGAGCACCGTGGCCTGGACCCCGCCGGCGGAGGAGGCGACGGTCGCGCTGGCGGGCGGGCAGCCCTTGGTGCGCGGGATCGCAGGGGTGCAGGCCGGCTCGCCGCTGGCCCGTGCGCGGGCGCAGGAGCAGGCGACGGCGGACGAGGGAGCCTCGGGCCCGCCGGGATCGACGGACAGGGGCGCGGACCCGCCGGATCCTCCGACGCTGAGGGTGAAGGCGCCGGTCGAGGCGGAGGCTCCGCTGACCTTGCGCAAGGAGGCCCCGGTCGACGGCGCGCCGCGCAGGAAGAAGCGCAAGCGGCCGGCGAACGCAAAGGCCCCCAACACGACGCAGGCCCTGGTGGAGCCCGGACCGCGTTGGCTGCCCTGGTTGGGCGCGGGAACGGCCCTGGTGGCGGTGGTGCTGCTGGCGATGGCGATGCTGCGCGGGCCCAGCCTCAACGAGGTGAGCGGCGGGCCGGAGGTGGTCCGTGACCTGCAACAGGTGCCCGACTCGGTCACCTTTGATCGGGGGGCGTTCTACTACGGCCCGGAGGATCGCAAGGTGGTGCTGTCGGCCTTTGCCCTGGACACCAAAGAGGCGACCCTGGGCCAGTGGCGGGCCTGCGGGCGGGCCGAGGGCTGGCCCTGCCCGGACATCTCCGAGCGCTACGTCATGATCGGCGGGGTGGAGCACGCCTCCGAGGACGAGCCGGTGCAGTTTGTGACCTGGACGGAGGCGATGGCCTACTGCCGCTGGCGGGGGGGCGCGGCGAAGCTGCCGGCGGGCTACGTCGGTCGGCTGCCCACGGACGCCGAGTGGGAGCGGGCGGCGCGGGGGGCGGCGCGGCCGGGGCGCAAGTACCCGCACGGGGAGGTCTTCGATCGCAACATGGCGACGGTGTCGGGCTCTCGTCTGCCCCCGGCGGGGAGCACGGCCCCGGATCGCACGCCCGAGGGGGTGCTGGACCTGACGGGCTCGGTGGAGGAGTGGGTCTACGACGCGGGGCCCGTGGGCTCGGACACCGTGGCCAGCGACTTCAGCTACCTCAGCGAGGACACGTCGGACCCGGTGGGCACCGCGTCGATGACGGTGCGGGCGGTGCGCGGCGGCGGGCAGGAGCGCGGCGGGGTGGAGGAGATCCTGTACCGGAGTCAGGGGCGGCGGTGGGTGCAGGCCAGCCGGACGGGCAGCGGTCGGGGGCTGCGCTGCGCCTACGGCATCCGCGTGGACGAGGGAGGCTGAGGTGCGGTCCCTGCTCATGCTCGGGCTCGTGTGCAGCCTGCTGATCGCGGCCCCGGTCGACGCCCGGCCCAAGGCGTCGGCGGAGGGCGGCGCCGAGGAGCCGATCGACCTGGATCGGGTGCCGCGCGGCATGCCCACCCTGGAGGACTTCGGGTACTTCCTGAGCCGCATGAGCGAGATGGAGCAGGGGCTGGCGCTCAACGTGCTGGCGGATCTGGTGTCGGACTCGCGGCTGGATCCGGCGGAGGTGGCCACGGTGCTGCGTCGCATGCTGGACGACGGGCCGGCGCCGGAGTCCTTCGGCTACTCGTGCACCAACTGCTTCCAGCGACGCCTGAGCGACCTCCTGACGCCCCTGCGCATGCGCGGTCCCCTGGTGACGCCGCCGGCGGAGGGGGTGGTGGCGCTGCCGGTGAACGGCGGGCTGCTCAAGAAGCTGGAGAAGGGCGTGTCCGAGGAGATCGGCGGCAACCTGCCCGGGATGGTCAAGGCGATGCTCAAGGGTTGGACCCCGGCCGGCAAGTTCAGCCGCTACGCCTACGCGCGCTTTCATGGGCGCGGCGCTGACGTGATGCAGGAGCCGGCCTTCTTCACGAGCGCGCAGGCCCTCGCCGCCCACGAGGCCACGCTCAACGAGCCGCTGGACGCCTGGGACGTGGCCCGGTGGATGAGCCAGCGGCCGCCGGCGAACAGCTACGACCCCGGCTACCTGCTGCTCTATTTCGATCCCAACAAGAGCTGCCGGGAGGTGCGGGTGCCCACGGCGGGGGACACCGAGCGGCCCGAGTTCCGGCCCTCGCCAGCGTCGGAGAAGGGCTCGGGGCGCGCGGAGGGTGGGGCGCCGGAGTGGGTCTGCCCCAACTTCCCCCTGAGCGAGGTCACCCGCGCGCGCTTCGTCCCCCACGACAGCTACCTGAAGGGCGGGTGAATGGCCGATCGCAGCCTGGACCCGCGCAGCCTGGTCGCGCCCGTCGTGTTGTCGGCGACGCTGGGCCTGGCCCCCTTCCGACCGGAGCCCCACGTGGTCGGCAAGCTGCGCTGGATCGCGGGCGGGGCCGACGGCATGGCGATCATGGACTGGTTCGACCTGGCCATGCACGGGGCCCCGTGGCTGTGGCTGCTGTGGTCCGTCGTCCGCCTGATCCGGGCGCGGCAGGCGGCGAAGTCGACGGGGTGAAGATGCGGTCGATGTCGACATGATCGTCGGCAGATTGTGTGGTCTTCCTTTGCAGTCGAGGCGAGGTCTTCGCGACGCTCCCGGCCCTCGAATGCGCGACCCTGGGGTCATGCGACACCTCCTGCTCCTGCTCCTGCTCCTCCCCGCCTGCACCGACGGCGGGGCCTTGGCCGACGACGACGACGCGACAGTCGACGACGACGACGCAGCCGACGACGACGACGCCACGCCGATCCCCCTGGAGCCCGGCTGCTGGCAGCAGGGGCCGGGTGCCGACGTGCCCTTCGCGTGGGGGATGCGGGGGGAGACCCTGGTGCTGCTGGCCCCCGACGGCAGCGAACAGGTCCTGCACGACGGCACGGCGGCGGGTCCGATCCAGAGCTGGAGCCTGCTGCAGGCGGGGA
>CALCXL010000180.1 GCA_937907595.1 uncultured Pseudomonadota bacterium | reverse complement strand
GCGTCGGCGCCCGGTCGCCCCGCGTCGACGCCCGGTGGGCCCGCGCCCTTCGACGCGGGCAAGTTCAGCCTGGCCTCCTCCAACCCCGGTCGCTCCGCTCCGCCCCCGCCCCGTCGGGAGCGCCCGGCGCCGCGCTCGCGCCCGGGCTCCCCCGCCGCGCGCACAACGGACACGTCGCGCACCTGGCAGCAGAGCCTGGCCCGTCGCAAGCGTCGCGATCTGGTCATGCAGGTGGTGGTGATCGCGGCCCTGGTGGGCGCCGGCTACTGGCTGTTCGGCACCCCCGGCGGCTTCGACCAGCGCAAGGCGGACCTGGGCCGCTTGGTCAGCAGCTTCACCGGCGGCGCGGGCGGCGCGAAGGTCTCCGCGGCCTTCGCCAGCATCCCCGCGGGCGAGCTGATGCTGGGGGAGAAGGGCGAGCAGAACGCGGGCGAGTCGCGGGAGGCCATCGCCGTGCCGGCCTTCTCCATCATGAAGACCGAGGTGACGGTCAAGCAGTACAAGAAGGGCTGCGCGCAGCGCCCCTTCGGCATGGGCTGCCGCGGCTGGGACGGCGGCGAGCCCTGGCAGCAGCCCGATCACCCCGTGGTCAACGTCACCTGGGAGGACGCCCAGGACTTCTGCGTCGGCCAGGGCTGGACCTTGCCGACGGAGGCCCAGTGGGAGTTGGCGGCCCGCGGACCCGAGCGCCGCAAGTACCCCTGGGGCGACGAGGTGGCCATGAAGGCCATGAACTACTGCGATCGCGGCTGCGACGAAGCCGGGCTCCCGCACACCAACGAGGACGACCGCTTCCCGAACACGTCGCCGGTGGGCCGCTTCCCGGCCGGCAGCACGCCGGAGGGCGTCGCCGACCTCAGTGGCAACGCGTCGGAGTGGGCCGCGGACTGCTGGGTGCAGAACCACTTCAAGCGAACGGACTGGAAGGCCGTGCAGAAGGAGGGCTGCTCCACCCGCGCCGTGCGCGGCGGCTCGTGGAAGGAGACGGTGCACGCCCAGGGCGCCTACCGACGGACCCCGGCCGTGGCCTCCACGCGCTCGGAGAAGATCGGCTTTCGCTGCGTCAAGCTGCCGAAGGCGCCCCAGTAGGGGCTCGGAGGGGGGCGGTCGCGCTGCGGGTCCGTCGCCGACCGATCAGGCGCCCAGGCCACGCTCCTGGATGACGCGCGCGTTGACGGCGGCGGCGGCCACGGCGGCGGGCCGGGCCGACAGCCGCTCGGCGTACTCGGTGAACCGGGGCCGGGCTTCCAGCATCTTGAACTGCAGCATGAAGCGGACGGTGCCGCCGAGCACGACGTCGGCCATGGTGAAGCGATCGCCCAGCAGCCAGGGGCCGTCGCCGATGCCGCGCTCCAGGGTGTCCAGCAACGACTCGTAGGTGCCGAAGCCGGCGGAGGCGGCGCGGTACTCCCACTTCGAGGCGTGGGCCATGCAGCAGGGCTCCACCACCGACGGGCCGTAGAAGCACCAGCGCAGGTAGGGGCCGCGAGCGGGGTCGTCCAGGGCGGGGGCCAGGTCGCCCGAGCTGTAGCGGTCGGCCAGGTAGACGCCGATGGCCGCGCTCTCGCTGATCACGGCGTCGTCGTCGATGAGCACGGGCAGCTTGCCCATGGCGTTGAGCCCGCGGTGCTCGTCGGCCTTGTGCTCGCCGGCGGCGAAGTCGACGTAGCGGAGCTCGTAGGGGACGCCCACTTCTTCGAGCATCCACACGACGTTGGCGGCGCGGGAGAAGGGGTGGTGGCGCAGGATGATCGTCATGGACGGATCATAAGCCGCCGACGATGGGGGCGCTGCTCGGGGCGCGCCCGGGAGGGAGGGGGGACCGGCGGGCGGTCCCCCCTCGACCTCAGTCCGAGACCTTCACGCTGGCGCTGACGCCGCCGAAGCCCAGGGCCGCGCCGCTGGAGGTGACGACGTGGCCGCCCGCGTCCACCTGCACGGACATCTCGTAGGAGTAGCTGGACTCGTCGACCACGCTCAGGTCCAGCACCGTGACCTCGAAGACGGGCAGGGCCCAGGTGCCGACCAGCTGCACGATGGTCTCCGGCTCCTTGGGGGAGAGCAGGTCGATGATGCGCTGGCCCTCGGCCCGGGTGGCCTCGCTGACGGCGCCGAGCTCGCCCTCGGGGATGTTGATGCGCACGCCGATGGAGGAGATGACCTGGTCGGCCATCACGCCGAACTGCTCCGGCGGGGCGGTGATGGTCAGGCGCAGCAGCGTCTGGAAGGTCTGGATGACCATCTCGTCGTTGTAGGCCCAGGCCCGGGTCAGGACCTGGTTGAGGATGGGGAAGGAGCTCTGGTCGGCCAGCAGCAGGAGCATCTCCATGGCGTGGTACCAGGCGAAGATGTGCTTCTCGCTGGCGACCTCGCTGTGGATGAGGGGCAGCAGCTCCGGGGAGGCGTACAGCTTCAGGCCCTTGAGGGCGCGGGCGCGGACGTCGCCCTTGTCGTCGTTCTTGACGACCTTGCTGAGGGCAGCCTGGACCTTGTGGGGCGGCAGGCCCGAGCGGCTGAGGCCGTCGATGCAGCGCAGCTGGATCTTCTTGTCCGGGTCGTCGAGCATCGCCAGGTAGGCGTCGATGAGGCCGGGGTGCTCCAGGGCCTCCAGGGTGTCCAGCGCCTTGACGCGCACGGGCTTGGGCTGGCCGACGTCGAGCACGATCAGCAGGGGCAGGTCCCGGGCCTCGGGGTTGTTCAGCTTCTGCGAGGCGTCCAGCAGCTTGCGGATGAAGGGGCCGGGGTACTTGCGGTAGCGGCTGAGGTGGACGATGACGCCCTGCTCGGCGCGGGTGGGATCGTTGGCCATGAGCAGGGCCAGGGCCTTGGCGAAGAACTCCGGCTCCTGGTCGTCGCGCTCGAAGGCGGCCTGGATGGCGGTGAGGGCGTCGCCCTTGAGGTTGGCGTTGCTGAGGTACTCCTCCACCGCCCGCAGGCCGTCCATGCGGACGCTGTAGGACGAGTCGGTCAGCATCATCTCCTGCAGGGGGCCGAAGGAGGCCTTGGCCTCCTCGGTGTTGATGTCCCCGTCGCCGATCTTGTCGCCCAGGATCTTGGCCGAGTCCTCGCGGCAGCCCTCGTCCTTGTTGGTCAGGCCCTTGACCAGGGTGGCGGCGTCCGCCTTCTTCAGGTTGCCCAGCTCCTTGTCCTTGCACTTGGCGAAGGCGCTGGCGGGGGCCAGCAGGGAGCCCGCGATCACGATCATCCAAAGAGTCTTCATCGAATTTCCCTCACTCTCATCGTTCAGCCCGTGCC
>CALCXL010000179.1 GCA_937907595.1 uncultured Pseudomonadota bacterium | reverse complement strand
CCCCCACTGCCACTTCGTGACGACGACCACGCACAAGACGCTGCGGGGGCCGCGCGGAGGCATCGCCATGTGCACGTCGGAGTACGGCAAGAAGCTGAACTC
Organism: uncultured Pseudomonadota bacterium; assembly: GCA_937907595.1. Lineage (GTDB taxonomy): Bacteria > Myxococcota_A > UBA796 > UBA9615 > UBA9615 > CALCXL01. The sequence continues at coordinate 4,394 of CALCXL010000179.1, read as the reverse complement.
GTCGGTGTTCCCCGGCATGCAGGGCGGCCCCCTCATGCACGTCATCGCGGCCAAGGCCGTGGCCTTCGGGGAGGCGCTGCAGCCCGAGTTCAAGGTCTACGCCCAGCAGGTCATCGACAACGCCCAGGCCCTGGCCGCGACGCTGACCGCGGGCGGCCTGTCCCTGGTCTCCGGCGGAACGGACAACCACCTGCTGCTGGTCTCGTTGCTGGGCACCGACCTGACGGGCAAGGCGGCGGAGGAGGCCCTGACCGGGGCCCACATCACCGTGAACAAGAACACGGTGCCCGGGGAGACGCGGTCCCCCTTCGTGACCTCGGGGCTGCGCATCGGCACGCCTGCGCTGACCTCGCGGGGCATGGACACGGACGCCATGAAGCAGATCGGCGCGTGGATCCTGGAGGTCCTGCAGGACCCCGGGGACGCGGCGGTGCAGGCCCGGGTGCGCGAGGCAGTGCATGCGCTGTGCGCCCGGTACCCCATCTACCCCGGCCGCCTGGCATCGGCCCGGCAGGAGCTCGCGAAGCTGGAGGCCTGATGCGCTGTCCGGATTGCGGCCACACCACCTCCCGGGTGGTCGACTCGCGCGGCACCCCCGAAGCGGCGGAGATCCGTCGACGGCGGGAGTGTGAGAGCTGTGCCAGCCGCTTCACCACCTACGAGCGGGTGGAGACGGCCCCGCCCATGGTGGTCAAGCGCGACGGCCGGCGGGAGGCCTTCGACCCCGACAAGCTGCGCCGCGCCCTGCGCACGGCCTGCCGCAAGCGACCCGTCAGCGCCGACGCCATCGAACGCATGGTGACCCGGGTCACCCGGGTGGTGGGCGCCTTCGGCGAGCGCGAGGTCGCCAGCGAGGCGATCGGCCGCGCGATCCTGCAGGAGCTCGCCGACGTCGACGAGGTCTCCTACGCCCGCTTCGCGTCGGTGTACCTGCGGTTTGAGTCCCTGGCCGACTTCGAGACCCTGTTGGAGCAGCGCGGCGGGTGAGCCGCATCGACTCCGACACCGCCGGCATGCTCCGGGCGCTGGAGCTTGCCCAGTCCGCTCGGGGCCGGACGTGGCCGAACCCCATGGTCGGCTGCGTGGTGGTGCGCGACGGCGCCCTCCTCGCCGAAGGGGTGACGCAGCCCTGCGGCCAGGATCACGGGGAGGTCGACGCCCTGCGCCGCATCGACTTCCGCGCCGAGGGGGCCACGGTCTACGTCAACCTGGAGCCCTGCTGCCACTGGGGCAAGACGCCGCCCTGCACCGACGCCCTGCTGCGCAGCGGGGTCCGGCGCGTGGTCGTGGGCATGGTCGACCCCCACTCCGCCGTCGCCGGGCAGGGCATCACCCAGCTCCGCGCCGCCGGCCTGGAGGTGGAGGTGGGGGTGCTGGAAGACGCCTGCCGGGCCGTCAACGAGGCCCACGTCGTCTTCAAGACCCTCGGCCGCCCCTTCGTCACGCTCAAGAGCGCGGTGACCCTGGACGGGCGCACCGCCACCCGGGACCGGCTGAGCAAGTGGATCACCGGCGACGCCGCCCGCCTGCACGCGCGCCGTGAACGCGGGCTGCACCAGGCAGTGCTCGTGGGCGTGGGCACCGTCCTGGCCGACGACCCCCGGCTCAGCGCCCGCGACGAGGCCCTGCAGCGCGAGGGCATCGCCGAGCCCGCCCGCGTGGTGCTCGACTCCCGCCTGCGCACGCCCCCCGGAGCGCAGCTGCTGCACAGCGACGGCGGCCCGGTCTGGATCTGCACCACGGACGAGGCCGCCCAGGGCCCCGGGGCGCAGGCCTTGCGGGAGGCCGGGGCGACGATCCTCCCCTGCGGCTCCAACCTGGAGATCCCCGCGGTCCTCTCCGCCCTCACCGCCCGCGGCGTGGCGACCCTCTTCGTGGAGGGCGGCCCCACCGTCGTCGGCGCCTTCCTGGACGCCGGCGTGGCCGATCGCTTCCTGGTCTACGTCGCCCCCAAGGTGTTCGGCGGCCGCGACGCCCTGCCCCTGGCCCTGGGCGAGGGGGTCGGCGATCCGCGCGCGGCGACCACGCTGGCCCCCTGCGCCGTCACACGGTTGGGCGACGACCTGCTGCTCGAGACCCGGCCCCTGGAGGGCCCCGCGGGCCCCTGGTGGGCTCGGCGCCACGGAGGAGACCTCTGATGTTCACCGGGATCATCGCCGCCGTGGGGCGGGTGCAGCGCATCGACGACACCGCCCAGGGCCGCCGCGTGGCCATCGACACCGGCTGGGCCGAGCCCGACTTCGAGCTGGGCGAGTCCATCGCCGTCGACGGCTGCTGCCTGACCGTCGTGGCCTTCGATGGGCCGGTGTTCGAGGCCGAGGCCAGCCAGGAGACGCTGGACTGCACCAGCCTGGGCGCGCGGGTGCTCGGGGACCGCGTGAACCTGGAGAAGGCCATGCGCCTGGGCGATCGCCTGGGCGGCCACATGGTCGCCGGGCACGTCGACGCCACGGGCTCCATCCGCTCCTTCGACCCGGTGGGCGACTGCCTGCGGTACGTCTTCGCGGTGCCGACGGAGCTGATGCGCTACGTCATCAGCAAGGGCTCGGTCACCGTCGACGGCATCTCCCTGACCGTCAACGCCCTGGACGACGGCGCCAGCACGATCGAGGTGATGATCGTCCCGCACACCCAGCAGAACACGTCCCTGGGCCACCGATCGGTGGGGGACGCGGTGAACCTGGAGGTCGACCTGCTCGGCAAGTACGTGGAGCGCATCCTGGGGCCGCACCGGGACCGCTGATCAGGGCGCAGCGTCGTCGGTCAGCAGCCCGCGTTCGCGCAGCGCGGCCTCGGCCTCGGGCCGCATCTCGCCGTCGGGGAAGTCTTCCACCCAGCTCGAGTACTCGGCCAGGGCTTCGGTCCCCTGCCCCATCGCCAGCAGCGCCAGGACGTGGATGTAGGCGTCGTCCTTGTTGTCCTTGCGCGACGAGCCCTTCATCAGCTCCGACAGCAGCTCCGCCGCCCGCGGGGCCTCCCCGTTGAGCAGCAGGCCCAGGGCCAACGTGTTGCGCACGGCCCGCTCCCCCGGCGCCAGCTTGAGCGCGTGTCGAACGCGGAGCAGACCCTCGGTGACCGCCGCCGGGTCGTCGGGGAAGCCGCGGAAGAGGACCCAGGCGGAGTCGTTGTCCCAGTACTGGGACTCCTGGGTGATCTGGGGCCAGCGGGCCTCGATCGCCTCGCCGGCCACCCGGGCCCGGTCCCAGCGGCCGGCCGCGATGAACACCTGCCGGCAGAGATCCTGCACCCCCAGGAGATCGCCGTAGCGCTCCTGCAGCCGCTCGCCCACGGCCACCTGAGCCTCCACGTCGTCGGCGTCGATCGCCGTCCGCAGCGCGCGCAGGTCCCGGTCCGGCAGCCCCTCGTCCAGGGTGGCGATGCGTCCGCCGACGACCACCAGCGTGGCCACCAGGACCGCGACCGCCGCGCCCGCCGCAGAGCTCTGCAGGGTGCCGATAAGAGCGCTCGGCCGGCCCTCGACCATGCGCGCGGGCCAGGCCAGGCCCACCGCCGCGCCCCAGACAAAGCCGCCCAGGTGCCCCGCCCAGTCGACCATCGGCAGCAGGCTCATGGCCGCGACCATCACCACGAAGAACCAGAGGTCGATGCCGAAGAAGTCCCGCAGCGCCCGCGGGATCTCGCCGCGGTAGCGCAAGCCGAAGACGACGCTCGCCCCCAACATGCCCAGGATCGCGCCGCTGGCTCCCAGGGAGTCGTGGCCCGAGACCGCGACCGACAGCGCTGCTCCCACGGCCCCCGCGCCGACGTAGGTCACCAGCCAGGCCGCCCGCCCGTAGGCGTTCTCGACCAGTCGCCCCAGCATGTAGAGCACGGCGACGTTGCCGCCCAGGTGCAGGACCGAGCCGTGCAGGAACGTGGCGCTGATCAGCCGCCAGATCTCCCCCGAGGCGACGCCGTCGGCGGTGAGCACGCCCAGCTGCTGCCCCAGGAACTCCATGGCCAGCTGCTCGTCCAGGCGCTCCCCGCTGGGCAGCAGCAGGTCGAAGGGCCAGCCGAGCACCAGCTGGACCAGGTAGAACCAGACCAGGACCGCCACCGCCGACCAGGTCAGCCAGGGCCGACTCACCAGCCGCTCCACGAACTGCTGGGCCTCGGCCCGCTCCTGGCGGTTCAGGGGGCTCCAGCGGCGGAGGGGCGCGTGGTCGATCACCCGGCGCGGCCGCTCCCCGGGCGGGGGCGCGGAGCGGTCATCTCGTGGGGTCGGGTCGTCGGTCAAGGCGGGACCATAAAGCCCCCGGACGGGCCGCGCAAAGCGCCGCGCGTTAGACTTCGGCCCCGTGGTGCGCCGATTCCTCAGCAAGAGCTCGATCACGAACCGGCTCGTGGGCCTGCTGCTGCTGTCGGTGGTGCTCCCGGGGCTGGTCCTGGCCTGG
>CALCXL010000178.1 GCA_937907595.1 uncultured Pseudomonadota bacterium | reverse complement strand
CAACGCCCTGTTCGGCATGCTCCTGGTCGTGCTGGTGCTCTGGGCCTTCCTGGGCCTGCGCAACGCGCTGATCGTGGCGCTGGGCATCCCCCTGGCCTTCCTGACGACCTTCATCTTCATGCACGCCACCGGCAAGTCGCTGAACGGCAACTCGCTGTTCGGGCTGGTCCTGGTGCTGGGCATCATCGTGGACGACGCCATCGTCCTCATGGAGAACGCCGTCCGGCACCGCAGCATGGGCAAGTCCCGGGTGGACGCCGTGGTGGACGGCGTGGGCGAGGTCGGCCTGCCGGTGGTGGCGGCCATCCTTACCACCATCGCCGCCTTCCTGCCCCTGATGCTCATGCCCGGCATCCTGGGCAAGTTCATGCGGATCATCCCCGTGGTGGTGTCCATGGCCCTGGTGGCCAGCGTGGTGGAGGCCCTGATCTCCATGCCCATGCACATCTACGAGTGGGGCGATCAGGACGAGGAGCGGCTGGAGCGCCGATCCTCCTGGTTCAACCGCTTCGTGACGCCCTACGTCGCGGCCCTGACCCCGCTGGTCAGCGCGCGGATCCCGCAGCTGGACCTGCTGGCGGGCGGGCGGCGGCGGGCGGCCCGGCTCTTCGGCTGGGTGATGGGCGGCCTGCCGGTGTTCGTGCCGGCGATCGCCGTCGGTGCCGCGCTGGGCTGGGCCTCGGCCGGCGTGGAGGGCGCGCCGGGCAGCCCAGGCACGGAGGCGGCGATGACGGCCTCGGCCCTGGGCGCCGGTCTGGGGCTGGTGGTCGCCCTGGCGGGGGTGGGCATCATCAGCGCCGTCCTGCGCCGGGACGTCCTGGGCAACCACGGCGTGCAGCTGGCCAACCTGGCGGGCTTCGGGGCCACCGCGCTGCTCTTCTTCGCCGGCGTGCCTGCCCTGATGTTCGCCATCTTCGGGCCCGTGGGCGCGGCCGTCGGCTTGCTGGTGCCCGTCGGCATCGCGGTGATCCTCGGCGGGCTGCTCCTGGTGCGCGGCGGCCTGGGCACGCTGCTGCGGGACGGCTGGGCCCGCATGCGCAACCTGCGCTGGACGGTCTTCGCCGCCGTCTACCTGGGCATGATCCCCCTGGCCGTGGGCATCGCCTCCACGGTGGACCTGGACCTCTTCAGCGGCGACGAGATCCCGCAGTTCTTCGTGCGGGTGCGCCTGCCCGAGGGCACCGCCCTGCACGAGACCGACCGCGTGATCCGGGAGATGGAGCGCCTCACCCGGGACGCCATCCCCGACAGCGAGCTGCTGAGCATCACCGCCAACTCCGGCCTGCTGATGACCGACGCGGAGTGGTTCATCAAGCGCAACGTCGGCCAGCTCGTCGTCGACCTGACCCAGCCCCAGGAGCGCGATCGCTCGGTGCAGGAGGTCGTGGCCAGCCTGCGTCCGGTGCTGGCCCAGGTCCCGGGGCCGGACTCCCTGGAGATCGTAGCCACCAACTCGGGTCCCCCGGCGGGCGCCGACGTGGAGCTGAAGATCCAGGGGGACGACCTGGAGCGGCTGGTGGAGGTCGTGCAGGTCGCGCAGGACGAGATGCGGCAGGTGG
>CALCXL010000177.1 GCA_937907595.1 uncultured Pseudomonadota bacterium | reverse complement strand
GGTGGGCGCGGGCGTGCCGTCCTCCAGGCTCAGGCCGCGCAGGGCGGCGGCGTACCACCCGCCTTCCTCCAGCCGGTGGGCCGGGCGCAGGTACAGGATGACGGGCAGGTCCGTGCGCGCGGGGTCGTTGCCGTCGAACCAGCGGGCGTCGATCTCCACCCAGTGTGGAACGCGCTCGCCCGTGCGCAGGTCGACCAGCACCGTGGGGCTGTCCTCCTCGAGGGAGCGATCGAAGCGGTCGCGGGTGGCCAGGTCCGTGGTGTCGATGGGCCGGGGAAAGGCCGTGAGCACCTGGGCGGCGGGCGAGAAGCCGTCGAAGCGCGCGTACTCGGTGGGATCCAGCTGATCGCCGTCGATGTTCGCGGGCATGCCGCTGGCTTCGTAGGCCAGCCGGAAGCCCGTCGCAGTGCTCGGGTCCTCCTGCAGCCAGCGGGCGTCGGGCCAGGGCAGGCCGCAGTGCGACGACACGGCCCAGGAGCAGCCGGGAGCGATGGAGACGTCGATGGGATCGACGACGGGGTCCGCTGCGCTGGGGCAGCCGACGAGCAACAGCAGGGGGAGGAGCAAGCGCATGCCGCACTGTACCAACGGCCGCTCGGGGGCTCTTCGAATCGGGACCGGGCCCCCGCCAGCGGCCTTCGTTGCGGCTGCACCGCGGGGCCTTTGCGCCACGCGCGGCCCGGGTTAGGGTGAGACAACCCAGGGGGGAATCTGGGGACACACATGGGGAGGACGATCCTCGTCGTCGAAGACGACCGGGACTTCGCGTCGCAGCTGACGTCGTTGTTCGAATCTCAGGGTCTCTCGGTGCTCACTGCGCCGACCGGGCCGGCGGGCCTGCGCGCGTTCTCCGAGGAGCTGGTCGACCTGGTGCTGGTCGACGTCATGCTGCCGGACAGCCACGGCCTCACCGTTGTGGACCACCTGCGCCAGCTGCCCGGCGGCGCCGACGTGCCCGTCCTGATGATGAGCGCGGTCTACGGCCCGGGCGACATCGGCGAGCGGGACCTGCTGCGGCTGGGCGTGCTGGAGTACCTGAGCAAGCCGTTCAGCCTGCTCGAGTTGGGCCAGCGGGTGGCCGGCTACCTGGCAGAGCCCGACGCGGGCCGCGGCGCCGTGCGGCGCATGCGCCTGCAGGCCCGGGGCGGCGGCGACCCCGGTGGCGTGGACCTCATCACCGACTCCATGGCCTCGGTGCCCGACTTCCTGGCGGAGGCGCTGGCCGAGGTCGATGACGACGACGACGACGATCCCGGCCTCTTCGACGGCGGGGAGCACGAGGGCGACTTCGCCTTCGATCCGTCGGACGGGGGCGGCCTGGAGGTGGACTTCGAGACGGGCTCCATGCCCGCCGTCACCGACGCCGAGCTGCCGAGCCGCCTGGACGACGACGACGACGACGACAACCCGGCGACCATCACGGGCTTCTTCCTCGTCGCGGAGCCCGGCGAGTTGAGCCATCCCGACGCCACGGAGCCCTCGAGCTGGGCGCAGGGCGGGGATCAGGGCGCCGACGAAGACGAGGTGTTCGCGGTGGTCGTGGACGACGAGGCGGCTCC
>CALCXL010000176.1 GCA_937907595.1 uncultured Pseudomonadota bacterium | reverse complement strand
CGGTTGCGTCCCTTTTGGGGATCGTGCTGGCCGGGATCGCCGCGCCGGAGGCCCTCAAGGTCGACGCCGCGCGCAGCGCCCTCCTCATCGACTGACCGCCTCCTCCGCCCCCTCCGCTCCCCCCGTCCCCCGCACCCGCAGGCCCCGAGCATGACCACCTTCGACTTTGCCACCTGGACCCCCTCGGAGCCCGATCCCGCGGCCCTGCGGGCGGCCTTCGCCTCCTTCCTGGAGCGCCTGCCCACCGAGCCCGTCGCGGTGCTGGCCGAGGAGGACGCCCTGGTGCGGGAGGTCGTCTCCTGGACCGGCCACGCCCGGATCCGCTACCGCCAGGACACCACCTCGGCCGACGCCGGAGCCGCCCGCAAGCGCGCTGAGGCCCTCTCGGTCCTGCTCGCCGAGCTGCAGCTCCCCCTGCGCGAGCTCCTGCTGGCCGAGCCGTCGCTGATCCACGGCGTCACCGAGCAGGAGCAGATGCGCTGGGCGTCGGAGGTGGCCTCCTTCTCCCCCGAGGTCGCGAAGGACGTGCTGGCCGAGCAGTCCCTGGCGGCGGAGTACATGGCGCTGTCGGGCGGCGCCAAGGTCCAGTTCGAGGGCCAGGAGCTGACGCTGTCGCAGCTGCAGAAGCCGGAGGTCGACGACGATCGGAACCGGCGGGAGGCCGCGTCCCGGGTGCGCTGGGGCTGGTTCGCCGATCGGCAGGGCGAGCTCGATCGCATCTTCGACGAGCTGGTCGCCCTGCGCGGCACCATCTCGCAGAAGCTGGGCCACCGCGACTTCGTGGAGACCGGGTACCACCGCCGCGCGCGCATCGACTACGACCGGGCCGACGTCTCCGCCTTTCGCGCCCGGGTGCAGTCCCACGTCGTGCCCCTGGTGACGGCCTTGCGGGAGCGGCAGCGGGCCGAGCTGGGCGTCGATCGCCTGATGCTCTGGGACGAGGCCATCTTCGACGCGGCGGGCTCCCCGGTGCCCACCGACGACCTGGAGGGCGCCGGGCAGACCGTGATGAGCGCCCTGGGCGGCGAATTGGGCGACTTCTTCGCGCTGCTGCACCAGAACCGCCTGCTCGACCTGCGCAGCCGCCCCGGCAAGGGCCCCGGCGGCTTCTGCAGCTTCCTGGCCGGGCCCCGGCTCCCCTTCATCTTCGCCAACTACGCGGGCACCCAGGCCGGGGTGAAGACCCTGGTGCACGAGCTCGGCCACGCCTACCAGGACTACTCCAGCCGCAACCACCCGCGCCTGGCCGACGTCTGGCCCACGGCGGAGGCGGCGGAGGTGCACTCCATGTCGCTGGAGTTCCTGGCCTGGCCGCACATGGAGGCCTTCTTCGGCGATCAGGCCGATCGCTACCGCCGCCAGCACCTGATCCGCGCGCTGGCGTTTCTGCCCTACGGCAGCGCCATCGACGACTTCCAGCACGCCGTCTACGAGGACCCGGCCCTGGGCCCGGCCGGTCGGCACGCCGCCTGGAAGACCCTGCAGCAGCGCTGGATGCCCAGCCAGGACACCGGCGACCTGCCGCACCTGGCCCAGGGCGGCTACTGGCAGCGCCAGCTCCACGTCTACATGTACCCCTTCTATTACATCGATTACGTGCTGGCCCAGGTCTGCGCCCTGCAGCTGTGGCGCCTGTCGCAGACGGACCACGCCGACGCCCTGGCCCGCTGGACCGCGCTCTGCCGGAGCGGCGGCACCAAGCCCTTCCAGACGATGGTGCGCTCGGTGGGCCTGCGGTCCCCCTTCGACGACGGGGTGGTGGAGGACGTGGTGGACGCGGCGGCGACGTGGCTGGATCTCTGATGCGCGCGCGGTGGCCCCTGGTCCTGGTCCTGGCCCTGGCCGGCTGCGACGCGCCGGTCGACGACGACGACGGCGGGCCCGCGCCCACGCCGCCCCCCGACGAGCCCGTGGGCTGCGATCCGCTGTCCCTGACCGAGGAGCAGGTCTGCGACGACGGCCGGAATGCCGAGGGCTTCGCCGCCGACCAGGTCTTCTGCCCGGAGTTCTGGGCCAGCATCGACCTGGACGACGGGTGGGACACCCTGTCCTCGCGCTGGACGATGGACTTCACCGCGGTGCAGCCGGCCGCGGTGCTCGACCACTGGGAGTACCGGAACATCCAGGGGGAGGCCTTGACGGCCGACCTGCCCGTGGACGTGATCGTCAGCATCGGCACGCCCTGCGCCACCGCCGCCGACCCCGTCGCCTGCGCGGACGCCCTGGCGGCCCTGCGCCCCGTCGACGGGTTCGTCTCCGGCTGCGCGCCCACCGGCTGCACCGCCGACTCCCTGGCGTGGTCGGCGGGCGACTCGGTGGGGGCGGTGACCGACGCCGCCTCCATGGCCGCGTTCCTGGGCGCCGTCGACTCCCTGCCCGACGCCCTGCTCCTGGCCAGCGCGTCCGTGCCCGGCTTCGGCTGGTCCACCGGCGACCTGATGCAGGGGGCCGCCCGGGAGGTCGCGGACGGCTGGGAGATCGTGGGCAGCGTGCCCGTCTGGTCGGCGCCCTACCGCAGCGACGCCCTGCGCCTGCACGTCGCCACCGACGGCACCGTCACGGTGGAGGACCGCGCCCTGGCGGCCCTGGACTGTGGCGTGGAGCTGTAGGGGGCCCCTCCGCCTCACCGGCCGACGTCGCCGGCGCGCTGCCCTGCCCGCGCCGCCTGGGGTCGGCCGGCCGAGCGGCCAGTCGGGCTCGGGGATTCCCCCAACGACGCCCATCTGGGGCAGCATGACCCAATGCGTCTGCTGACCCTGCTCCTCTCCCTTTGCCTCCTGGCCCTTTGCGGCTGCCCCACCCGCGATCGCGGGGACGACGACGACACCGCGGACGACGACGACTCTGCGGACGACGACGACGCAGCGAACGACGACACGCGGCGAACGACGACGACGCGTCG
>CALCXL010000175.1 GCA_937907595.1 uncultured Pseudomonadota bacterium | reverse complement strand
ATCCAGGTCCTGCGCTACCTGGGGCAGCTCAAGGGCCTGAGCTCGAAGGGGGCGGAGCGGTCGGCGGAGGCCCTGCTGGAGCGGCTGTCGATCAGCGGCTACCGCGACAAGAAGCTGCACGAGCTCAGCAAGGGCAACCAGCAGAAGATCCAGCTGATCGGCACCCTCATCGCCTCGCCGAAGCTGCTGGTCTGGGACGAGCCCTTCAGCGGCCTGGACCCGGTCAACGTCAACCAGGTGCGCGAGCTCATCGCCAGCCTGCGCACCAGCGGCACGACCATGATCCTGTCGACCCACCTGATGAACCAGGCCGAGGCCCTCTGCGACCGCGTGGGCCTCATCCACCACGGCCGCATGGCCCTGGTCGGCACGGTGGCCGAGGTCCTGGCCAGCCACGGCGCCCTGGGCATCAGCATCGACACCGACGCCCCCCTGGCCCTGGACCCGGACTGGCCCGAGCTCCTCTCCATCGACACGGAGGTCACCCTCAACGACGGCCAGCGCCGCCTGGGCGTCACCCTCTGCGCCGGCTGCTCCCCGGAGGACCTGCTGCGCCGCATCCTGGACCGCGGCGGCCGCGTCAGCGCTTTCCACCCCGTGCGCCCGTCCCTCGAGGAGGTCTTTCTCCGTGCCGTCGTCTGAGCGCCGCGCCGATCCGGCCCGCGTGCGCGTCGTGGCGCAGCGCGAGTTCGTCTCCACCGTCACCCGCAAGGGCTACCTGCTCACGCTGATCTTCCTGCCGGTGTTGATGGCCCTGATCGCCGTCCTGCCCGCCGTCGGCCTGGCCCTCAGCGGCGGGGAGGACGAGATGCTGGGCATGAAGAAGCCCCACGAGCGCACCGTGGTGGGCGTGCTGGACGAGTCGGGGCTGATCAAGGCGTCGATCATCGACTGGCACAACGCCGATCAGAGCGAGGCCCGTGAGACGAAGCGCCGCAAGCCCCAGAAGGAGCTCGACCAGATCCCCGACGTGCCCGACGGCGCCCTGGTGCCCGAGTTCCTGCAGGACCGCCTGAGCGACCAGGCGCGGGACTACGGCGGCCTGGATTGGGATCGCCGGATCGAGCTCCGCCTCTACGCCGATCGCGCCACCGCCGTGGCCGACGTGCGCAGGGGGGAGGCCTCCGCTGTCTACGTCGTGCCCGCCACCTACCTGGACGACAGCGTCACCCCCGTCCTGCTGCCCAAGGTCTCGCCTCTGAACCCCGGCATCTTCCCCGGCCAGCGCGCCCTGGCCCGCCTGCTGCGCCTGAGCATCGTCGACGGCCTGCTGCCCGACGAGCGCCACCGGCAGCGCATCGCCCAGGTGATGGACCCCACCGAGGAGATCGTGGGCCTGGAGGGGGAGGAGCCCTCGTCCGCGTCGATGAAGGGCGAAGGCATCGGCGACGTCATGCAGACGCTGCTGCCGATCCTCTTCGCCAGCTTCTTCTCCATGCTCATCTTCGTGGCGTCGGGCTACCTGCTCGACGGCATCGGCGAGGAGAAGGAGAACCGCGTCCTGGAGGTCCTGCTGGCGTCCCTGACCCCCGAGGAGCTGCTGCTGGGCAAGATGGTGGGCCTGGGCGCCGCGGGCCTGCTGCAGACCCTGTTCTTCGCGATGCTGGGGCTGGGGCCCATGCTGGTGGCCGGGATGATCGACCTGCCCCTGCCCCGCGTGGCCGCCATGCTGGCCTGCGGGGTCCTGGGCTACGCCGAGTACGCTTCCTTGATGGCGGCCAGCGGGGCCGTGGCGGGCAACCGGCAGGAGGGGCGGCAGATCAGCGCCGTCTTCACCCTGATGGCCATGCTGCCCATGTTCATCCTGCCGGTGTTCATGACCGGCGCCGACAAGACCCTGCCCACGGTCATGAGCCTGCTCCCGCCCACCGCGCCCATCGCCATGGTCCTGCGCCTGGGCATGGGCGACGTGCAGGGCTGGCAGCTCGCCGTCGCCTTCACCGGCATGGCCCTGAGCGCCTGGGCCTCCTGGCGCATCGGCTCCCGCATCTTCCGCGTGGGCATCCTGATGACCGGCGCGCGCCCTTCCCTCAAGACCGTCTGGGGCTGGGTGCGCGGGGGCTGATCCGGCCGATCGCACCGCAGCGATCCCGACCCGTCGGCGACCGCACGATCCCCACCCCAGAACGAGCAACGCGGCCGGGGGACAGCCCAGCCGCGTCGTCGAAGGGTCGGAGCCTCAGCGCTGCTGCTGCTCGAACGCCTGGTTGTATGCGTCGCTCAGGCGGCGGTCCGCCGAGACCGTGGCCATGACGTCGATGTACGCGTCGCGGCTCATGCCGTAGCTGGACAGCAGGCAGGTCCCGCCGGTGTGATCGTTCATCAGGTTGATCGAAAGCTCGGCCAGGCGATCGGTGTCCCGGGCCGTCACCGGCTGGTGCTGCCGCGCGCAGGGGTCGTCCCCCGCCGCGAACTCCGTGGCCACCGCGAGGGCCGCCGGGGCCATGTACATCAGCAGGCCGCTCATCATCACGATGGCGGGCACCATGTTGCGCTTCTCGGGGCTCTCGCTCATCGGATCACCGCCGCGGTGCGGGCCTGGCGGGGCGCGATGGCGGCGTGGAAGACGTCGTCCATGGAGGCCTGCTCGGGCGCTTCTTCGGCGACCACCGCCTCCCACTTGCCCTGCATGTCGCTGGAAGACCAGTCGGTGGTCAGGCTGAAGTCGAAGTCCTCGTTCGCCGTGTTCATCTGGTGGCGTGCGAAGAATGCCGAGCCGATGACGGCCGCGGCGACGATGAAGCACTTGGTGGTGTTGCTCATGTTTCGATCCATCTCCCGGGCCTGTCCGCCCGATGCGCCCCTCGAACCCGCCGGCCATCCTCGTGCCGACGACCAAGTTGTAGCACGAGTATGCATAAGTACGTCAAGTACATACTTCCACCATTTTGTGCGCAAGATGTCGGTATTCATCCGTACTGACCCCCACCAGCCGACGGATCGCAGCGACGAGCGTCGGGGGGCGCATTCGTGCTATCGATGTGCACACCGATGCATCCTGGGAGGGAGCCCGCGTGGACCTGAATGGCGGCAAGAAGCAGCGGATCACGATCACGATCGGCGACGACGAGCTCACCCTGGCCAAGGCCAGCGGGGAGCCGGTGTCGTCCTACATCCAGCGGCTGATCCGCGAGGACTCGGAGGCCGACGTGCTCCGCGTGCCCCTCCCCGAGGGCCTTGGCGCGCTCATGGAGTCGTCGGGGGTGATGCGTCCGGGCGCCCGCGAGCGGCTGTTCGACGCCCTGCACAAGGTGATGGTGTCGCACGTCGACTCCACGCTCCTGGACTCCCGCGCGAAGCTGATGGCGATCAGCGACGACGCCATCGCCGCCGCCATGGCCAAGAAGTAGCGCCCGCACCTTCCCACGGGACGCCCCGGGTGGGCTCCTCGGATCCGGGTTAGACTTCCTCCCCTTCATGGCCGACCACAGCAGCGAGTTCGAACCCGGCGAGTGCCTCGATCGTTTCCGCCTGGAGAAGCTCCTGGGTACGGGGGCCTTCGGGGAGGTCTGGCTCGCCATGGACGAGGGCGAACACGGCTTCCGCAAGCGCGTGGCCCTGAAGATCCTGGCCCAGAACCAGAGCGATCGCCGGGTGGAGGCGCTGCTGCGTGAGGCCCGCATCTGCGGCGCCCTCAACCACCCCAATGTGGTGGACGTCTCGGGCGTGATGAAGGTGGAGCGCTGCTCCTTCATCATCATGGAGTACGTGGACGGGGAGACCCTGTCCGCCATGTGGCGGGACCTGGAGTACCTGGGCCTGCGCTTCCCCCGCGCCATCATCGTGGACGTGGGCATCGCCGTGGCGGAGGCGCTCTACCACGGCTGGAAGGCCCAGGACGCAGAGGGCCGCCCCCTGCAGATCGTGCACCGCGACCTCAAGCCGGCCAACATCATGGTGTCGGACCGCGGCATCGTGAAGGTGGCCGACTTCGGCATCGCCAAGGTGGCGCCGGACCACAACGTCACCCGCCAGGGCAAGCTCAAGGGCACGCCGTCGTACATGGCGCCGGAGCTGTGGAGCGGCACCCGCGACTTCCGCCCCGCCATCGACCTGTGGTCCCTGGGCGTGATCATGTGGGAGATGTGCACCGGCCGCCGCTTCTTCGGCCGCGCGTCCATCGCGGAGATCTTCGACCTGGTCACCAACCGCCAGCCCGGTGAGGAGCTGGAGGACGTCAGCCCCTACTTCCCCCAGATGGTGCCCGTGCTCGGCAAGCTCCTGCAGCGGGACCCGGACCTCCGCTACCAGGACGGCCTGGCCCTGGCCCGGGACCTGCGGCTCATCCGCAACCAGCTGGGCCCCGCGGGGGACCTGCTGCAGTTCAACCGCCTCCTGCGCGCCGGCCGCATCGAGCCCACCGAGCGGGACGGCAGCCTGGCCATACTCCCCGCGCTGCCCCCCGACGCGGAGGACTGGCTGCCGCTGCTGGCGGTCGCCTCGGGCGAGGAGATGCCCATCGCCCCCTGGGACGAGGCCGGCGCGTCGCGCAAGACGCCCGTGGTCATCGGCCCCGACGAGCCCGGCCGCGTGGCCAACCCCGGCTCCAACACCGAGCTGAGCCCGGTGCCGCCCCCTCCGGCCTCCCGGGGCGTGCCCTCGGCCCAGATGGAGACGGTCCCGGTGATGACCCCGGACATCCCGCCGGTGCCGCGGTCTGGCTCGGCGCCCTCGACGCGCGCGTTCCAGGAGGCGCTGGCGGAGGAGCGGCCCGGGGTGCCCGTCTGGAAGCACCCCATGCTCTGGTTCGCCCTGCTCGGCCTGGTCGCCGTGGCGCTGCTGGCGCTCTTTGGGTTGGGGGTCAACCCCCAGTGATGCGCTCCGCCTCCCTGGCCGGTGCCCTGGCCCTGACCCTGGGCCTGCTCACCGGCTGCGACCCCGATCCGCTGCCCTGCGAGCTCACGGCCGTCCTGCAGTCGCCCCAGAGCGGCGCGGTCCTGGCCGTCAACGGCTGCAGCGGCGAGCTGTCCGTGGGCGACGAGACCGACCCCATCGCCCACCTGGCCCCCACCCCGGTGCGCTCGTCCCTGGCCTGGGCCGTCGACGACATCACCCCGGAGATGCGCCAGGGCCGCTACCAGTTCCACGGGACCTTCGGCGCCTGGCAGGGCGCGGGGGACGGCGCCTTCGACGGCGACTCACGCTGGGCGGCCGCCGACGGCTCCATGGGCCTGCGCTGGGAGCCGGGGCCCCTGGGCACGCTGCGGTTGCGGGTGACCGGACCCGAGGACGCCGACCGCGTCTCCGTGGGCTTCGCCTGCGACGACGGGGCCCGCTACTTCGGCCTGGGCGCGCGGCCCGACGGAACCGACCACACCGGAACGACGTCGTTGTTGGCCACGGCCGAGCAGGGCATCGGCCAGGCGGACTACGGCCTGGACGAGATCAACGTGCTGGAGGGCCGCACCGGCGACTCCTACTACCCGGTGCCCTGGCTGCTCCGGGACGACGGGGTGGGGCTGCTGGCCGAGGGCACGCCCATCGTCGGCGTCGACGCCTGCGACGACCGCAGCAACCCGGCCAACCCGTTGGAGGTGCGGATCTCCGCCT
>CALCXL010000174.1 GCA_937907595.1 uncultured Pseudomonadota bacterium | reverse complement strand
CGACGGCGGCCTCTTCGGGGCCCCGGTGGCCCCGGCGGAGAGCGTGCGCACCTACTCCACGGTGGCGCTGCACATCTCCTCCTTCTACCTGGTGGCGTTCCTGTCGGGCTCCCTCGCGCGCAAGCAGCAGGAGACCGGACGCGCCCTGGCGGAGACCGCGTCCAGCCTGCATCGACTGCAGAACATGCACGGCCGGATCGTGCAGAACATCGACGCAGGCCTGCTCACGGTGGACCCCGACGCGCGGATCACCTCGTTCAACCGCGCGGCCGAGGAGATCACACGCTGGCGGGCGGGGGAGGTCATCGGCCGGCCCCTCCAGGCCGTGTTCAAGGGCATGTCGCGGCTGCTGGATGCCACCACGGACGGGGCGGGGTCCCTGCCGCCGGGCCCGTCCCTGGAGCGCTGGATGACCCGCAAGGACGGCAAGCGCGTGTTCCTGCGGGTGAGCGCGTCGGCCATGCGGGGCGCGGACGGCGCCATGGACGGGCAGATCCTGGTGTTCGAGGATCGGACCCGCCTCCTGATGATGACCGAGCAGCTGGAACGCGAAGAGCGGCTGGCGGCGGTGGGCCGGCTCTCCGCCGCGATCGCGCACGAGATCCGGAACCCCCTGGCGTCCATCACCGGGTCGGTGCAGGTGCTGCGAAGCGAGCTCGACCTGCAACCCGAGGACGACGAGCTCCTCGGCATCGTCGAGCGCGAGGCTGATCGCCTGGGCCACCTGGTGACCGACTTCCTGGCCCTGACCAAGGAGGAGGCGCCGCAGCTGGTGGAGGGCCGCATCGCGCCCCTCATCCAGGAGACCCTGGCCCTGCTGCGCAACAAGGGGGTCGCGGCCAGCGTGGTCATCGCCCAGGAGCTGTCGTACGACCCGCCAGTGCACATGGACTCGGCGCGCATGCGGCAGGTCTTCTGGAACCTCTTCAACAACGCCTGCCAGGTCATGTCCGAGGGCGGGGACCTGCGCATCATCACCGAGCGGGTCACGGCCGACGACCTGGGGGCCGACTCCCTGGAAGAGTCCGTGGGCGACTGGGCCCGGCTGGGTGGCGGCGTGTCCGGCGGGGGCGCTCCCCTGCGTCCGGGCGAGGGCGCGTTGCGCATCGTGGTGGAGGACGACGGGCCGGGCATCCCCGACGACGCCCTGTCGCGCATCTTCGACCCCTTCTACACAACCCGATCGGGCGGGACCGGGCTGGGCCTGGCCATCGTCGCTAGGATCATCCGGTCGCACCGCGGTGTGATCACGGTGCAGAGCCGGGTGGGGGAGGGGACACGCTTCGCCATCTGGCTGCCCATCGAGCCCCCGACCGACGCCGACGCCGCCTCCCTCGACGACGACGAAGAGGCCCTGATCACCGACGACTTCCAGACTGCGGAGCGAGACTGATGGCCGGACGTGTACTCGTGGTCGACGACGACCTCTCCCTGCGCCAGTTCCTCAAGAACATGCTGCGACGGGCCGGCTACGAGATCGAGACGGTGGGCTCCGGCGCCGAGGGGCTGAAGGTCCTGGCCGCCAACCCCGCGGACGTCGTGGTCACCGATCTGACGATGGAGGGCATGGACGGCATGGAGGTCCTGCGGGCCGTGAAGCAGCGCTGGCCGGCGACGGAGGTGGTGATGATCACCGCCCACGCCACCGCGGAGAACGCCGTGGAGGCCATGAAGCAGGGGGCGCACGACTACGTCGTCAAGCCCTTCAACGTCGAGTCCCTCAAGGTGATCCTGCAGAAGGCCTTCGAGAAGAAGGCGATGCGCGAGGAGAACCTCACCCTCCGCGAGGCCCTCAAGGACCGCTTCGGTTACGGCAGCATGGTCGGCCGCTCGGAGCCGATGCAGCGGGTCTACGACCTCATGGATCGCATCAAGGACACCCCGGTGACCGTGCTGATCACGGGGGAGAGCGGCACCGGCAAGGAGCTGGTCGCCCGCGCGCTGCACTACGAGGGGGACCGGCAGGGCAAGCCGTTCCGGTCGATCAACTGCGGGGCGATCCCGGAGAACCTCATTGAGTCCGAGCTCTTCGGATACAAGAAGGGCGCCTTCACCGGCGCCGTGCGGGACAACCCGGGCATCTTCGCCAGCGCGGCGGGCGGGACGGTGTTCCTGGACGAGGTGGGGGAGATGCCCCTGGCGACCCAGGTGAAGGTCCTCCGGGCGATCCAGGAGCGTCGCATCAAGCCCGTCGGCGGCTTCGAGGAGGTCCCGGTGGACGTGCGGCTGGTGGCGGCCACCAACCGGAACCTGACCGACGAGGTCCGCGCCGGACGCTTCCGCGAGGACCTCTACTACCGCTTGAAGGTCGTCAGCGTCGAGCTGCCCCCCCTGCGCGATCGGCTGTCGGACCTCCAGCCCCTGTGCGACCACTTCCTGCGCTCGTACGGGGATCAGTTCGGCAAGCCGGGCGCCAGCCTGGACGACGACACGCGAAGCCACCTGCTGGCCTGGGACTGGCCCGGCAACGTGCGGGAGCTCGAGAACGTCATCCAGCGGGGCATCGCCCTGTCGCGCGGCCTGGTCATCACCACCGACTGCCTGCCGCCGGAGATCCAGACATCGGGGCCCAGCGCCGCCGTGGGCCTCCCCACCTCGGTGGGCGAGGGGGGCATGGACCTGGACGCGGTGCTGGAGGGCTACGAGCGCCTCCTGCTGGAGAGCGCCCTCGCCCAGGCCGGCGGCGTGAAGAAGGAGGCGGCGCGGCTCCTGGGGCTCACCTTCCGCTCCCTGCGCTATCGGCTGGAGAAGCTCGGCCTCGACGAGGGATGATCGGCCGGGGGCCGCGCGCCCGCGCCGCAGCGATCCCGATCGACGCTGCGATCCCGATCGGCCCCGCGATCGCTTCTCCCCCGCACCGAGTGACAAAGATCGTCACCCCCCCCGGGGATCGGTGACAAAAAACGTCACTCTGCTGGGGTTCTCAGAGATGAGCCGGATGTCAAGACCGCGCCGAGAAGTAGAA
>CALCXL010000173.1 GCA_937907595.1 uncultured Pseudomonadota bacterium | reverse complement strand
GCCCCGAATACAGCCCCGCGAGGTGGGGCTGCCAACGGCTGGCGATCACACCCGCTGTCCAACGCGCTGGTCAACGACCACCACAACTCCATCAACCCCTTCATGGTGCTCAACGAGCTGGAGGGTGGGCTGAAGCACCACTCCCTGGTGGCCGACGTGGAGCTGCGCAAGCACTACCGCGAGCTGCTGGCGGAGGTGAAGAAGGAGTACGAGAACATCGTCAAGACGGAGGTCCAGAAGGCGATCTCCGCCGACGAGGACGCGATCGCGCGGCTCTGCGGCAACTACATCGACAACATCAAGGCCTACACCCAGAGCCAGAAGGTCAAGAACAGCTTCACCGGCGACTACAACGAACCCGACGAGCGGCTCATGCGCTCCATCGAAGAGAAGATCGACATCAGCGACGCCCGCAAGGACGATTTCCGCCGAGAGATCATGAACTTCATCGGCGCGCTGTCCCTGGACGGAAAGTCCTTCGACCACAACGCGAACGAGCGGCTGCACCAGGCGCTGGAGCTCAAGCTCTTCGAGGACCAGAAGGACTCGATCAAGCTGAGCTCCCTGGTCTCCAACGCCGTGGACGAGGCCACCCAACAGAAGATCGACATCGTGAAGTCCCGGCTGATCCGGGACTACGGATACAACGACGAGTGCGCCAGCGACGTGCTGAGCTACGTGGCGTCGATCTTTGCGCGGGGGGACGCGGCCGAATGAGCCGAGCATCCCCCATCGGAGCCTCGCCATGAGCCTGCGCATCGAAGGCGACGTCCGCCGCTTCCGCGACATCGTCAAGGGACGCATCCGCCGCGACCTCAAGAGGTACATGTCCAACGGCGAGATGATCGGCAAGAAGGGCAAGGACTTCGTCAGCATCCCGCTGCCCCAGATCCAGCTGCCGCGCTTCCGCTTCGGCGAGAACAAGGGCGGGGTCGGCGCCGGGGAGGGCGAGGAGGGCGACGCGGTCGGCGAGGAGGGCGAAGGGGAGGGGGACGGCCAGGGCAGGGCGGGTCAGGGCGCCGGGCAGCACGTCATCGAGGTCGATGTCTCCATCGAGGAGCTGGCCGCGATCATGGGGGAGGAGCTGGAGCTGCCGCGCATCCAACCCCGGGGCCAGAAGGACATCGTCGCCCACAAGGACAAGTACACCAAGATCGCGCCCGTCGGCCCCGACTCCCTCAAGCACTTCCGCCGGACCTACAAGCGGGCGCTGCAGCGCCAGATCGCCTCGGGGACCTACCGCCCGGACAACCCGGTCGTGACGCCCGAGCGGCAGGACAACCGCTACCGCTCCTGGAAGGAGGACAACAAGCCGGAGCGCAACGCGGTGGTGCTCTACATGATGGACGTGTCGGGCTCCATGGGGGCCGCGCAGAAGGAGATCGTCCGCATGGAGGCCTTCTGGATCGACACCTGGCTGTCCTCCCAATACGACGGCCTGGACACGCGCTTCATCATCCACGACGCCCAGGCGAAGGAGGTCGACCGGGACACCTTCTTCAGCACGCGGGAGAGTGGCGGCACGCTGATCAGCTCCGCGTACAAGCTGGCCATGAAGATGATCGACGAGGAGTACCCGAGCTCCGAGTGGAACATCTACCCCTTCCACTTCAGCGACGGGGACAACTGGAGCGGCAGCGACACCCGGGACTGCATGCGCCTGCTCCAGGAGGACATGCTGCCGAAGGTCAACGCCTTCTGTTACGGCCAGGTGGAGTCGGAGTACGGGTCGGGGCAGTTCTACGGGGACCTGCAGAAGGCCTTCCCCGACGACGAGTCCGTGATCCTCAGCAAGATCGCCAACAAGGACGCCGTCATGGCCTCCATCAAGACCTTCCTGGGCAAGGGGAAGTAGGTGGACCACTCCCTCTTCAACCAACGCTTCCGCAACGGCCTGCCCGACGAGCTGAAGGCCATGCAGGACCAGGTGGAGGAGGTGGCCCGCAAGGCGGGGCTGGACTTCTTCCCCGTGGTCTTCGAGATGGTCAAGCCCGAGGAGATGTCCATGTTGGCGGCGTTCGGGGGCTTCCCCTCGCGCTACCCACACTGGCGCTTTGGCATGGAGTTCGAGCAGATCCACAAGTCGTACAGCTACGGCCTGTCCAAGATCTACGAGATGGTGATCAACACCGATCCCTGCACCGCCTACCTGATGAACGTCAACCACAGCACCGACCAGAAGCTGGTGATGGCCCACGTCTACGGGCACTGCGACTTCTTCAAGAACAACATGTGGTTCGGTCACACCAACCGGAAGATGCTGGACCAGATGGCCAACCACGCCACGAAGGTGCGCAAGTGGGTGGACCGATTGGGCCTGGCGCGGGTGGAGGAGTTCATCGACGCCTGCCTGAGCGTGGACAACCTCATCGACATCCACGCCGGCGCGATCCGGCGGCAGCCCCGCACCAGCGAGCCCGGGACCACGATGCGCGAGCGGGTGGCCGCGGGGGAGACGCCCGAGCTTCCGGCGGCGCAGGACTTCAAGTACGACGTCGACCGTTCCTACATGGACGAGTACATCAACCCCAAGGGCGAGGTGCTTGCGCGGCGGGAGAAGGCGCTGCAGCAGAGCCTGGAGCCCGTGACGGTGCCCGAACGTCCTGAGCGGGACGTCCTGGGCTTCATCCTGGAGCACGCCCCCCTGCACGACTGGGAGCGGGACGTGCTCGGGATCGTGCGGGAGGAGGCGCTGTACTTCGCTCCCCAGGCCCAGACGAAGATCATGAACGAGGGCTGGGCGACCTTCTGGCACACCAAACTGATGACCGAGGGCCTGGCCCGGGCCGACGAGATCGTCCAATACGCCCACAGCACGTCGGGCACCACCGCCATGGGGCGCCAGCAGTTGAACCCCTACAAGCTGGGGCTGGAGCTGTTCCGCGACATCGAGCGGCGCTGGGACACCGGGCGGCACGGGCGCGAGTTCGACGCCTGCGACGACATGGAGGCCAAGCGCGCCTGGTTCGTGGACGAGCGCGGCGGCCTGGAGAAGGTCTTCGGGGTGCGGCGGATCTACAACGACGTGCAGTTCGTCGACGCCTTCCTGACCGAGGACTTCTGCCGGGCGCAGGGCTTCTTCGCGTACGGCTGGGACCCTCGGAACAAGCAGTACGTCATCGAGTCGCGCGAGTTCGGCAAGGTGAAGGAGCAGCTCCTGCAGCAGCTGACCAACTTCGGCCAGCCGATCCTGGAAGTGACCGACGCCAACCACAACAACCGCGGCGAGCTGCTCATGGAGCACCGCCACACCGGCGCCGACCTGCAGATGGACTGGGCGGAGACGGCGTTGGGCAACCTGAGCGCGCTCTGGCGCCGGCCGGTGCACGTGCACAGCCAGCTGAAGGGCCGTCCGGTGCGGATCAGTCACGACGGCGAGTCCCCCTCCCGGGAGTTCCTCGACCGAAAGGGATCGGCGAAGCCGCCGAAAAAGAAGGAGAAGGAGTCGCAGTGAGCCTCGGACGAGCCTTGGTGGACGCCATGAGGAGCGGCGCGGAGGGACCGGTGGAGGTCATCGACGGCGACCTGCGCGTGGCGGCCGATGTGCAGGGCTCCGGCCCCTACGGCGCGGTGCTGCGTGGGGTCTCCGTCGAGCGAACCGAGGCCCGCGAAGGCGACCGGGGACAGGCGATGGAGCGGGCCGTCGAGGCCCTGGCCGAGCGGGTGCAGTACCTGCCGGAGCGCCTCGCCCCCCTGGAGCTCGACGCCCCCTCCGGCCGCGGGATCCTGCGCACCCGGCGGGATCAGGTCCGCGACGCCGAGTACTACGAGGTGGTTGTGGACGGCGGCGATCGGGTCGACGTCGGCCGTTTTCGCTTCGATCGGGAGACCGGCCGCCGGCGGCGCGTGGGCGACAACCTGGGGCACCGCGTCATCGAGCGGCTGGTGGACGACCTGGCCGACGTCCTGGCCGGGCCCGAGGACGGGTGATCGAACCGCGGCCGCCCCCGAGCGCCGCGGCCCGAAACATCGCGTCATTGAATCGGCGGGCCGACCCCCCGATAGTGGGCGGGTGGGGTCCCCTCCGGGACCCGCGCGGTGGGCATCCTGGTGCGTCTCCTGTCCCTGGTCTGGATTCTGGTGTCCCTCGCGTCCCCGGCCCGGGCTGAGGAGGCCTGGGCGCCCAAGGAAGCCGCGGTCCAGGCCGAAGCCGCCCACAGCGCCCACTGCTCGGACGTGGCCTCCAAGGGCACCACCGCGGCGGCCGCCGCGAACACCGAGGTCAGCGAGGTCTGGGGCCGGGTCAGCGGGGCCTTCGAGGCTCATGGCGACGCCTTCCTGCGCTACTGGCGTGGGGTCCTGGGGCAGTGCATCGGCCACGAGGAGCGCGCGATCGAGGACTACCAGGCGTTCCTGGAGTCCGCGGCCGACGACGAGCAGTCGACCGCGATGGTGCGGGACGTGCGGCGTCGGCTGCGGCGGCTGGGCGTGAAGGAGCCCGCTCCGGCGCGCCGGGGACCGCCGCCGGCGACGATCGGTCTGGTGGCCGGCGGGGCCGCGGCGGGCATCGGCGGGGCGCTTCACGCGGCGTCCTTCGGCCAGGGGCAGCTGACGTCGACGGCGGAGGGCTGGACCAGCGCCCTCGATCGGGCCGGGTACGAGGCGGTGCTGGCGGAGTGGGACGGCGCGAACAAGGTGGGCTTCGGTCTCCTGGTCGGTGGGGCGGTGGCGGCGGCCGTGGGCACAGTCGGCCTGGCGGTCGGCGCCCGCCCCGCGACCTCCGAGGGCACCGCGGGTCGGG
>CALCXL010000172.1 GCA_937907595.1 uncultured Pseudomonadota bacterium | reverse complement strand
GGACGGCCCGGCGGGAGGATATCGCGGCGGGGCCCGGGGCGCTGGACAGGCATCGGTCAGGCCGGCGCTGCGCTGCCCTCGATAGGGTGCGCGCGGAGGAACAAGCACGTGCTCCCACTCGCCGCCGGCTTCATCAGCGAGCGCTCGGACTGGATCATCGACGGGGTGCTCGTGGCCTCCCTCGCCCTGATCCCCATGCTCGTCGTCGCGTTCCGCCACGCCCGTGGCGCCCGCTACCTCAACCACCGCAACCTGATGCTGGCCACCACGGCGCTGCTGGCGGTGGCCGTGACCGCGGTGGAGATGGATCTGCGGTCCAAGGGCATGTTCGCCATGACGGTCGGCAGCCGCTTCTACGGGACCGCGTTCCTGAAGTGGTCGGCGTGGATCCACATCGGCCTGTCCACCGTCTTCGGAGTCTGGTGGTGCGCGCTGGTCGCTGCCTCGTGGTTCAAGTTCCCGCGCCCGCCCCGGCCCACGCCCTTTGGGCGCTACCACCGCTGGGGCGGCCGCATCGCCCTGGTGGGCATGGGCCTGGTGGGCATCACGGGGTTTGAGCTCTACATCGTCGCGTTCGTGCTCTGACCGTGGCGCCGTCCCGCGATCAGACGACGGCGTCGACGGCCAGGGCCATCAGCAGCAGCGGCAGGTAGATCACCGAGCTGAGGAAGAAGCGCCGGGCCCAGGGCACGCCGGCTCCGGGGCGGAAGCCTGCGGCGGCCATCGCGAGGACCACGCCGCCCAGAAGCGCCGCGATCGCCGTGTAGACGGGCCCCACCAGCCCGGTGGCGCCGAAGCCCAGGGAGCTGGCCAGCATCACCAGCGACCAGCCCAGGGCCTGGCGCTTCGCGGCCGGCACCCCGCGCACCACGGCGACGGTCTTGAGCCCCGCCCTGCGGTAGTCGTCGTTGCGGTACATGGCGATGGCCAGGAAGTGGGCCATCTGCCACGCCACGAGCAGGGCGAAGAGCAGCATGGCGGCGGCGTCGATGCCCCCGGTGGCCGCCACCCAGCCCATGAGGGGGGGCACGGCCCCGGGCACCGCCCCGATGAGCAGGGCGGAGGGGTGCCGTCGCTTCATGGGGGTGTAGACCGCCACGTAGGCGAACCAGGCGAACACGCCCAGGGCGGCCACGCCCCAGTGGGACAGGGCCAGGAGGGGGACGCCGACGAAGCCCAGGGCCAGGGAGAAGCCCGTCGCCGTCTCCACGGACAAGCGATCCCGGCAGAGTGGACGCGAGGCGGTGCGCGCCATCAGCTTGTCCGTCTCCCGCTCCAGGACCATGTTCATGGCCTCGGCGGACCCGACGATCGCCAGGGTGCCCAGGCACAGCGCGGCCAGGCCGGCGGGATCGAAGGCGCCCCCGGCCAGGGCGTAGGCCCCCAGCACCACGACCAGGTTCAGGCCCGTGACGGCCGGCTTGCACAGCTCGAGCAGATCGGAGACGACCTGGCCCACCGGCTCGTCCGCGAAGCGCAGATCCATCGTCGCGTTCAGGCGGTCCGCGAGGCCCTCGGGCGAGGGCTCCAGGGCGGGGGTGTCAATGCCAGAGGAAGCCATCGTTCCGTCCAAAGCTGAGGATGCGCCGCTGGTGCGGCTTGAACTCCAGGGTCTGATCGCCGGTCCAGCCCCAGGCGGCGAGGTCCAGGCCGTCGTCCAGACGCACGGTCACGCGGTGGCTGCCTTCGGTGACTGGCACCCGCTCGATGGCGATGCTGTTGCCGTCGCCCCACAGCCCGGCCGGGGCGTAGCTGGCGTCCAGCACCGGGGCGCCGTCCACCTCCACCTGGATGCGCACGTCGGCCCGGCGCCGCTCGCAGATCTGGTCCCGGCGCATGTGGATCGGCATCGCCGCCTTCTCCTCGTCGGAGAGGGTGCGGCAGTCCTCGCCCACCTGGCCGGGGTGCTTGAGGGAGATGACCAGCTGCGGGGTGGGGTCCATCGCCGTCCACCAAGGCCCCAGGCTGACGGCCGCGATGATCGCGCAGGACACCGCCCACACCCCCGCCGCGACCGCGATGCCCGCTCCCCGGCTCCGTGCAGGCCGGCCTCCGGAGCCCATCGCCCCCTGCAGATCGGCCCCGCGCCCCAGGCGCAGGACGCGCACCGCGGCGGGATCCACCTTCTCTTCGCGCAGCGACGGAGCCCGCTGGTTGCTCATGCGGAGCTCGGTCCAGAGGGCGCCTTCGCGGAAGTGGCAGTTGCCGGGCCCGCACGCGGCGATGGTCACGCCGGTGGCGCCGCCCCGCATCGCGCGCTCCACCAGCAGGGGGTGCACCGACCCCGCGCAGGGCACCGCCAGCACGCGCCAGCCCGGGAGGTCGGCGCAGCGCCCCTGCTCCCCCACCTGCAGGTGCTCGCCCGCCCCCTCCGCGCAGAGGATCGCCAGCCCCTCGTCCCCGCCCGGCTCGAACCAGCCGCCGATGTCCCGGCGCGTGGCGATCATCGGCGCCAGGTCCACGCCCACGCCCGCGCTGTCGCAGGAGCCCGCGCAGATTCCGCAGCCCACGCAGAGGCTCGCGTCCACCGACGCCATCGCCTCGAAGGCCTTGCCGTCGGTGCGCGGCACCATCGTGATCGCCGAGTACGGGCAGTCCGCCATGCACTTGCGGCAGGAGTTGCAGCGCTTCTCTTCCACCTCCGCCACCGCCGCCCGCTTGCGCGACAGCGTCCACGGCACGGTGCCCACCAGGATCGTCGTCACCAGCAGCGCGCCCCACGCGGCCCCGCCCGTCAGGCGTTCGGCCAGCAGCAGCGGCGCCAGGTACCACCAGTCCATGGCGAAGGACTCGGGCTCGACGGCCATGCGGGCGGGCGCGGCCGTGTCCGCGGGGAGCACCAGGGACAGCAGGACGAAGGAGCCCAGGATCCAACCCCACATCGCCCGGGTGGGAAGCCAGCTGGCCCGGGCCAGGCGGGTGATGTGCAGCCACAGGCCGATGACCGCGCCGAAGGGCACGAGCATGTGGATGAAGAAGATGACGAAGAAGAGCAGCGAGTTCACGCCGTCGTCGGTCAGGAAGCCGCGGCTCAGCGGGTCGATGAAGATCGGCAGGACGTCCAGCGCCTTCGCCGTGACCAGGGCGACCTGCCGCGCGCGCTCGTCCCAGACCAGCCAGTAGCCCGTCCAGCCCGTGGCCCACAGGATCCCGACCACGAACACCCCGGTCACCCACGCCAGCCACCGCGCCCCCCCGAAGCGCCGCGCGAAGAAGAGCTTGAGCGCGTGCAGGGTCAGAAAGAAGACGCAGGCATCCGATGAGTAGCGGTGCAGCGACCGCATGAGGCCCGCGGTCAGCGGCTTGTCCGCCATGCCCGTGACGGACTCGTGCGCCTGGTAGACCGAGGGCACGTACCACAGCAGCAAGGCCACGCCGGTCACCACGGCGATGGCGAACGACGCGTTGGCGATGGCGCCGGTGCGGGCCAGGGGGTTCAGGTCCTCGGGCAGCGCGCGGTCGATCCAGCGATCGGCGGCCACGAAGGGTCGCTCCAACAACCGGAGCAGGCCGTCGCCCAGGACCTCGGGCTCGGGGGAGGAGGCCGCGACGGGCCGCAGCACGGGGGGGAGTCCAGCCATCTCAGCCTTGGGGCGCGAGGGAGCGCGGCTCGCGGACGAGCAGCTCGAGGGCCTCGGGCAGCCACTGGGCCTGTTGGGGTCCCAGGGCCAGTCGGTAGGCGATGCGCCCGGTGCGATCGACCAGGATGAAGAGGTTGGCGTGGGCGATGACGCCCGTCTCCGGGTCCCGCTCCCGGGCGACGCCCAGCCGGTCCAGCAGCGGCTCGATCGCCTCGGGGTCCCCGCTGAGCATGCGGTACTGGGGCGCGGCCATGGAGTGCATGTCCGCCAGGGCCGCCATGGCCTCTCGGCCGTCGTTGGCGGGGTCCATGGTGATGGCGAAGACCTGCACCTGCTCGGCCAGGCCGGTCGGCAGGGCAGCCAGGGCGGCCTTCGTCTCCGTCAGGATGATGGG
Source organism: uncultured Pseudomonadota bacterium (assembly GCA_937907595.1). Classification (GTDB taxonomy): domain Bacteria; phylum Myxococcota_A; class UBA796; order UBA9615; family UBA9615; genus CALCXL01. Next base: position 973 of record CALCXL010000172.1, on the reverse strand, counting down.
GCAGGTGTGCGGGCAGGAGGCGTAGACCGCGGTGATCAGGGTGACGTTCCCCTCCAGATCGGCGTCGCTCACCCGCGCGCCGCCCTGATCGACGAGGTCGAAAGCGGGCGGGATGTGCCGCGTGCGGAGCACCTCCGCGGGGAAGGCCAGGTCGGCCAGCTCCACGCCGGCCGGCGTCACGGCCAGGGCCGGCAGCCCCGTCGCCAGCAGCATCACCCCCGCCAGGCCCACGCCCGCCCAACGCAGGACCTCCGACCGCCTCAGGCGCCAGGCGTCCGTGAGGGGACGCCACCAGCCGGCGAGCACCAGGGCCACCAGGACCAGCGGATTGACCACCAGCAGGACGACGTAGATGAGCTCCAGGTGGCCGGTGGCCGGGTCGTAGCCCAGGCACCAGACCTTGAACTGCTCGGCGAACGCAGACATGGCGCCGGCGTCGCTGGGGATGGCCAGGACGCCGAGCAGCAGCGCGGGCCAGCCGATGAGGATGGACAGCATCAGCGCCGGGAAGCGCCCGCTGCCGATGAAGGAGTTCAGGGCCTCGATGCCGTCGTCCAGCCCGAGCACGCTCATGGTCCACTCCTTCGAGAGGGTCCCCAGCGCGGGGGCTCCCAGGGCCGGGAACCCCCGCGCTGGGGGTGCGGAGCGCGCGCTGGCTGGCACGCGCTCCGCGGTCACTCAACGCGGACCAGGAAGGTCCGCGGCTACCTCACCCACCAGACGTCGGCCAAGGCCTTCCAGTTGGCGAAGTAGTAGACGGCAAAGCAGCCCAGCAGCAGCAGCACCAGCGCGAAGGCGCCGGGGGTGTTGTGGGCCATCTTGTCGTCGGGCACGGGCTCCATGGGCGGCGTCCAGGGCTCCATGGCTTGCCCGGCGTTGGACTTGCCGAAGAAGACCGCGGCCACCGTCAACAGGATGAACAGCAGCATGCCCAGGAAGGCGATCGTGCCGCCCACCCCCACCCCGGCCAGCA
>CALCXL010000171.1 GCA_937907595.1 uncultured Pseudomonadota bacterium | reverse complement strand
CTCCGTGGCCCTGGCCAAGACCCTGAGCCGCAACGACCTGATCGTCATCGGCACCCAGCTGGACGTCAGGACGGTGGAACCCGGGCTGCAGGACCTGGCCCCCGTGGCGACGCTGGCCCGGGTGCGGCGGGTCGTGGACGCAGGACGCGGGCGCTTCCGCCTGCTGGTGGAGGGGCAGCGACGCATCGCCCTGCGGGAGCTGGTGACGGCGCGGCCCTTCCTGGTGGTGCGCGGCGCGGCCTTCGACGAGCCCTCGCTGGGCACCGGCGCGGCCGAGGAGCAGCTGCGTCAGCGGCTGCAGTCCCTGGAGGCGAGCCACGGGGAGACCGTGCGCAAGGTGCTGGCGACGGCGGGGGGCCCGGGGCTGCTGGCCGACCGCGCTGCGTCGTTCCTGGGGCTGCCGGCCGAGCAGGAGGTGCGCGTCCTGAGCACCGGCGACGTGCGGACGAGGCTGGAGCTGGTGGCCGATCTGTTGGAGCAGGCCAGCCTGCGCGGCGAGCTCAAGCAGCGCATCGAGGAGAAGGTCCGGCAGGAGCGCGGACAGGCCCAGCGCGAGCACATGCTGCGCGAGCAGCTGCGGGCCATCCAGGCGGAGCTGGGCGAGGACGGGCCCGCGGACGAGGTGGGCAAGCTGCGGCAGCGCCTCGACGCCAAGGATCTGCCCGACGCCGTGCGCACGGCCGCCGAGCGGGAGTTCTCCCGCCTGCAGAGCCTGGGCAACCAAAGCGCGGAGTCCGGCGTGATCCGCAGCTACCTGGAGTGGGTGCTGGACCTGCCGTGGCTGGAGTCGGCCGAGGTCGACGACGACATCGACGCGGTGGCGGACAGCCTGGACGCCGACCACTTCGGCCTGGACGACGTCAAGACGGCCATCCTGGAGCACCTGGCGGTGGTCAAGATGGGCGGCGAGGCCCGCGGCACCATCCTCTGCCTGGCGGGACCGCCCGGCGTGGGCAAGACGTCGCTGGGGCAGTCCATCGCCGAGGCCACCGGCCGGCCCTTCGTGCGCATCGCCCTGGGCGGGGTGCGGGACGAGGCCGAGATCCGTGGACACCGCCGCACCTACGTCGGCGCCCGCCCCGGCCGGCTCATGACCGCCCTCAAGCAGGCCGGCGCGCGCAACGCGGTGGTGCTGCTGGACGAGATCGACAAGCTGGGCCAGGGCTGGCAGGGCTCGCCCGAGGCGGCGCTGCTGGAGGTCCTGGACCCGGAGCAGAACCACACCTTCGCCGACCACTACCTGGAGGCCCCCTTCGACCTGAGCGAGGTCCTTTTCCTCTGCACGGCCAACGACCTGTCGCAGCTCTCGGCCCCCCTGCGGGACCGCCTGGAGATCATCCAGATCAGCGGCTACACGCCGGAGGAGAAGCTGCACATCGCCCGCAGCCACCTGATCCCCCGGGAGCTGCAGCGCCACGCGATCGCCGACGACATGCTCGACATCGACGACGAGGCCCTGCTGGCGCTGGTGCGCGGCTGGACCCGGGAGGCGGGCGTGCGGCAGCTCCAGCGGGAGATCCGCAAGCTCTGCCGGGGCCTGGCCCTGCGGCTGGCCCGGGCGGCCGACGACGAGCGGGCGACGCTGACGGTGCGCACCGGGGACATCGAGGAGCTGCTGGGCCGGCAGAAGGTCCACTCCGACGTGGCCGAGCGCACCGAGGTGCCCGGCGTGGCGACGGGCCTGGCCTGGACGCCGGTGGGCGGCGACATCCTGTTCGTGGAGACGTCGGCCATGGTGGGCAAGGGGCAGCTGCAGATCACGGGGCAGCTGGGCGACGTCATGAAGGAGTCGGCGCGCGCGGCCCTGAGCTACGTGCGGTCCAACGCGGAGGTCCTGGGCATCGACCCCGGCTTCCTGGAGCAGCGCGACCTGCACGTGCACGTGCCGGCGGGCGGGGTGCCCAAGGACGGACCCTCGGCCGGCGTGACCATCTTCACCGCCCTGACCTCGCTGCTGACGGGGCGCAAGGTGCGATCGGACACCGCCATGACCGGCGAGTGCAGCCTGCGCGGCAAGGTCCTGCCCGTGGGCGGCATCAAGGAGAAGCTGCTGGCCGCTCACCGCGCCGGGATCCGGCGGGTCGTGCTGCCCAAGCGGAACGAGGGCGACCTGCAGGATCTGCCCGACGCGGTGCGCGACGACCTGGAGATCGTCCTGGCGTCGGACATGTCCGAGGTCCTGGCCGCGGCCCTGGAGCCCGAGGTCGCCCCCATCGGGCGGGACGACGGCCCCCACGAGCGCGTGTCGGCGTAGGCCCCCAGCGGTCCGCCGGCCCCGGGAGGATCAGCCCAGGGCGCCGGCCAGATCGGCCCAGAGGCCCTCAGCGTCCTCCACCCCCACCGCCAGGCGGAGCAGGCCGTCGGAGATGCCGGCCTCCGCGCGCTCGGCGGGGTTGAGCTGGACGTGGGTGACCCCGGCGGGCCAGGTGATCAGCGACGTGACCCCACCCAGGCTGGCGGCGATCTCGAAGCGCTGCACGCGATCGATGACGGCGGCCGCGGCCGCAGCGTCGGCCACCTCGAACGAGAGGACCCCACCGCAGAGCCCGTCGCGGAACATCGCCGCGGCGCGCGCGTGGTCGGGGTGGTCGGGCCGGCTGGGGTGGTGCACGGCGACGACGGAGGGGTGCTCGGCCAGGCGCGAGGCCAGGAGCGCTGCGCTGCGGCTCTGCTGGGTCACGCGCAGGTCCAGGGTGCGCAGCCCCCGCCACAGCCGGTAGGCCGCCGAGGGGTCCAGGGTGGGGCCGAGCACCTTGCGCAGGTGCCACGCGCGCTGGAGCAGGTCCCCGTTCGCGCTGAGCACCCCCCCGACCACGTCGTGGTGCCCGCCCAGGTACTTCGTGGCCGAGTGCACCACGGCGTCGGCGCCCAGGGCCATCGGCTGCACCAGGGAGGGGGAGGCGAAGGTGGCGTCGACCAGGATCGTGGCGCCCGGGGCAGCGCGGCGCAGGCCCTGCAGGTCGAGCACGCGGACCAGCGGGTTGGTGGGCAGCTCGCAGAAGATCACGGCGCCGGCCGGCAGGGATCGCGCGACGTCGACGGCCTCGTTCAGGCCGAAGCGGATCACGTCGACGGGCCAGCGCAGCGTCGTCAGCAGCTCGTGAGTGCCCCCGTAGACCTCGTTCTGCACCGCCAGGGGACCGGCCCCGTCGGCCAACGCCGCCAGCATGGCGATGTGGATGGCGGAGACCCCGCTGGACGTCGCCAGGCAGCCCTCGGCGCCCTCCCGCTCCGCCACGTCGGCCTCCAGGGCCTCCACCGTGGGGTTGCTCCAGCGGGTGTAGAGCATGCGGTCCTTCGACTGCACCGCCGCGGCCATGTCCCCCGCCGAGTCGAAGGAGAAGGTGGACGAGAGGACCAGGGGGGGGACGACGGGTCGCGACATGAGCGAACCGTAGCGCGCCGGCGATGGCACGTGCACGGTGAGGCTGCGATCGGCTGCCGACAGCGCCGTCTACGTCTCGCCCCCAGCCAGCACCGTGCGGTGAAGCTGGCCGAAGTGGCGGGCGACGGCGGACAGGTCGCTGGGGCGGTCCGCCGGGTCCTCCCGCAGCAGGTCCATGACGGCCTGGGGGATGGCGCGGGGCAGGTCGGGCCGCAGCTCCCCCAAGGGGCACGACGTCGGCGCGGACGATGCGCTTGAGCAGCTCGGCCAGGTCGCTGCCCTCGAAGGGCGAGCGGCCGCTGAACACCTCGTAGAGCACCGCGCCCAGGGACCAGACATCGCCGCTGAGGCAGGGCTCCGGCGCGCCCTTGAGCCGCTCGGGGGCCAGGTAGTGCGGGGTGCCGACGACCCAGCGGGAGTCGCTGCCGTCCAGGCCGGTGGCCGGGCCCCGGGCCAGGCCGAAGTCCATGATCTTCAGGGAGCCCGAGGGCAGCAGCATCATGTTGCCGGGCTTGATGTCGCGGTGGGCGATGCCGTGGGCGTGGGCCGCCACCAGCCCCGCCGTCGCCTGCCACGCCACCCCCAGCCCCGTCGCCAGGGACAGGCCGACCTCGGAGCGGTCGATCAGCTGCCGCAGGGTGCGCCCGGGCACGTACTCCATGGTCAGGTACAGCAGCCCGCGCCAGGAGCCGAACTCGTAGAGCCGCACGATGTTGGGGTGCTGCAGGTGCCGGCAAACGCGCGCCTCCCGCCGGAAGCGCAGGGCCTGGGAGTGGATCTTGTCCGAGTCGCGCATGACCTTGATGGCGACGTGGTCCATGAGCTCGGTGTCGCGGGCCAGGAAGACGGATGCGGTGGCCCCCGAGCCCAGCTCCCGCTCCAACACGAAGCGATCGGCGATGCACACCCCCGGACCCAGTGAGGCGGGCGAGGCCGCGGAGGAGGCGGGCGAGGCCGCGGAGGAGGCGGGCGGCGGGGAATGAGGGGCCCGGGACGCGCCGGGCGGCGGCAGCGTGATGTCGCCGGAGTCCGCGTCGGTGGGTGGCGCGGTCCAGTCCTGCAGTTCTTCGAGCAGGTGCTCGCGGCCGAGCACGGCCAGCGCGCCGCGCCCCCGGACCAGGACGTCGCCCTCGGGGCCCACGCCGGGCGCACGCACCACCAGGCACCGACGCCGGAGCGCCGGGCGGTCCCGCAGCGCGTCGAGCACGGCCATGGGATCCAGGGGACGGCGCCAGCAGTCCAACAGCACCAGGACCGGCTCCTCCTGCTCCACCGCGCGAAGGGCCTCGGCCCCGCCCACCCGCACCACGGTCCGGAAGCCGCGCTCGCGCAGGGCGTCGCGCAGATCCATGCCGTCGCGATCGCGGTCCACCACCACCAGGGCCAGACCGCGCTCCCACACCCGCTGGCCGGGCTGGGCCCCGAACCACGGGCGCACCACGTCGGAGCCGCGCGGCCGGGGGGTGGGGTTGGAGGGCGGGTGGGACATGGGGACCTCGGGGAGTCGAGGGACTCCAGGGGTCACCGCGCTGCGACGAACGTGCCAGCAGGGCCTGGCGGGGCTCCGGGGGGTTGCATGGGACGCGGCGGTCCCAATATCGTGCGATCAAACGGGTCCATGTCGACCCGTTCTCGGCTCAGCCGCGGCGACGTCGTGCGACGAGCAGCAGGGGCAGCAGCAGGAGGCCCAGTGCGCTCCGGCCTCCCCCGGCGTTGCAGGACGAGCAGCCGCTGCCGCCGGCCAGACCCTCGTCGTCTGCGGGCGCGTCGTCGACGGGCACCGCGGCGGCCAGGCGGCCCACCAGGCGCACGTCGTCCAGGTTCCAGCCGCCCAACTGCAGGCCGCCGTCGCTGATGATCTCCCACTGGATCTCCACCGCGCCGTCCTCCACCAGGTCGGTGATGTCGTAGGAGCGCTGGGCCCAGTGCCGGTCCTCGTGGTGCTCGCCGCCCTCGTTGGTGCCCGAGCTGTGCTGCTCCCAGACCACCACGCCGTTGACGCGCAGGATGGCGTCGTCGAACACGCCGTCCTCCACGGTCAGCCACCGGCGAAACTCCAGGTGCAGCTCGTCCACCGCGCCGACGTCGATGCGGGGCGAGCGCAGCGCGTTGTGCACGTTGCGCTGGTAGGCGCCGTTCCAGTTCTCCTCGGGGCTGATGTCGTTGCCCCAGCAGCCCGTGCCCGACCAGCAGCCCACGGGATCGCCGGCCTGGCCCAGGGGCGCGCCCCAGCCCCAGTCGTTGGCGCCGTCGCGCTCGGGGTCGCCTTCGATCAGCTCGCTGACGTACCCGCCGTCGCCGCCCTCGAAGTCCTCGAAGTAGAGCTCCTGCAGCCCGCTGACGGCCACGCCGTACCAGGGGTCCGTGATGGAGCCGCGGGGGGCGACGCCGAGCACCTGCCCCGAGGGGGAGATGGCCTCCAGGCGGTAGCGCAGCAGCGAGCCGGCCGGGGGGGCGGGCAGGACGGCCTGCAAGTCGCTGCTGCCCTCCACCTCCACGGTCTGGAACTCCTGCCCGTCCAGGCTCCAGTGCACCAGCACCGCACGGACCTCGCCGACGGTGCAGTCGGGGCGCGCCAGCTCCACGCTCATGGGCAGGGTGACGTCGACCTCCGCCTGCGCCGCGGCCGGGGGCTCGTGGTGGATGGTGAACAGGCCGGTGTCGTCGGCGGCGGCGCCCAGGCCGTGCAGGCCGAACACGTCGTCGATCATGCACTTGTTGGGGGTGCCGTCGCTCAGGTCGCCGTTGTCGTCGTCGGCCAGCAGGGCGTCGGCGTAGGCGTCGGGGATGTCCGTGCTCAGGCGGGCGACGTTCCAGAAGATGTCGTCCGCCCGCTCCACGCCGGCCTCGTCGCCGTAGGTCGCCACGAGCTCGGTGCGCAGGTCCCAGAGGGCGCCCGCGATGATGATGCCGGTGTAGTGGATCTCCCCGACGTCGTCGGGCCAGACGTGGTTGGGGGCGATGTCGCGCAGGGGCTGGGTGTTGCCCCGGTAGAAGCCGCGGGCCGTGGCCGGGTCGCCGGTGATGGTGGCGGCCATGTAGTCGCCCAGGCCCTCGCTGAGGGCGCCGTCGAAGCCGCCCGCGCCCTGCACGATGCTGTAGGCGTGGAAGCCGTGGCCGTACTCGTGGAAGACGACGTCGGCCACGCGCGCGGTGTTGTTGCACTGCTGGTTCTGACGCAGGAAGTTGATGTCGCCGTCGAAGAAGGCGTTGCAGCCGCCGTCGTCGATGTTGACGTGCACGTCGGCCTGGTTGGCCGCCCAGGCGAACAGGGGGTTGATGGAGCGGACCCGGTCCCGGACGACGTGGGCCGCGGCGTGCGCGTCCAGCTGGGCGCGCTGGCGGACCAGCAGCGTCTCGTCGGTGGCGGTGGGCAGCGCGACCAGCTGGGCGCCGTCCAGGCCCAGGGTGCCTTCGAAGGAGAGCGGGGCGTTGCCGTGGTCGTTGATGGCGAACCAGCGGCTGCCCGGCTCGAAGGTGGCGGGCGTGTCCCCGTCGACCTCGAAGTCGAAGCGGCCGGCGTGGTCGGCCTCGAAGGAGCCGTCGGCGGTCTCGATCTGCGCCCAGGCCATGGGCCCCAGGACCAGGCCCTGCTGCGGGAAGCGATCGTCGCGCTCCAGCTGGGCGGTGCCGGCGATGTGCCGCACCTGCTCGTCCCAGCGCAGCAGCTCGCCGCCGCGCGCGTCGACCCACACCAGCTTGTGGCTGGGGGCGACCCGGGAGCGGAGGTCCAGCTGCCAGGCCAGGCGGTAGGTCACCGAATCAGCAGCCAGCAGCGGGAGCACCACGAGGTCGGCGCCCAGGTACTCGGTCTCCTCCAGGGCCCAGCCCAGGGCCACCGTGGCGGCCTGCAGGGCGTCGGCCTGCGACTGCTGCGGGGCGATCGCCGGCACCTGCTCGGTCACCCCGGGCATGGAGTCGTACTGCGCCATGACGAAGCGCCCCTGCTTGAAGCGCAGGGAGACCCGCGCGTCCACCACCGGCAGGCCGAAGTGGGTGCGGGCGAAGGTGATCACCGTCATGCCGGCGTCGCGGTCGATGACCAGGGGCTGCAGGTCGGCCAGGTCCACGCCGTGCAGGCCCGCGTCCTCGGCCAGCAGCGTGTACCCCAGGTCCCAGGCGCCCACATCGTCGGCCAGCGCCGCGGAGTCCACGTCCACGCCCTGGCCCCAGAGCTGCGAGGGCACCCGGGTGGCCTCGTCCCAGCGGGCCGTCCAGTCGCCCCGCCGGTCGGTGAAGTCCAGCCAGGCCGGCGACGCGTTGAGGCGCTGCTGGACCGCCGGCTGCGTGATCGGCTCGCCGCGGGTGCCCGGGGCCCAGCGGACCGGGGCGTCGCCGGTGACCGCGAACGCGGACGTCGCCATGAGGGAGGTGGAGAGCAGCGCGAGGATCGAGGGCAAGCGGGACATGGGTGTCTCCTGACGGGCAGCAGGCTACGGCGCGGCGCCCGGCGGGAGCGGCGTGTTGCCGATCCCTTTGCAAGGCTTTGCCAGGGGCTGACTGCACAAGACGAATACCTGACGGTCTGCACAGTTTGTTGACAACTCCATGTGTTTTCAGGCCACTCGATTGTATTGTCCAACCATGCAATCTGGGGCTGCGGGGGCCCGCGGGCTGGGGCAGGATGGCGGCAGGAGGCGCACATGCCGCAGGTGACCGTGACCGTGACCGGGGTGAGGAGCGACCAGGGCGACATCGTGGGCGGGCTGTACGCCCGGGACGACTGGCGGCGTTTCGGCAAGGGCGCGCCGACCGCGGAAGCGACCGTGCAGGCCAGCTCGGGCTCGGTCACCCTGCTCTTCGCCGACGTGCCCCTGGGCCGCTGGGGCCTGGCGGTGTTCCACGACGCCAACCGCAACGGCCGCATGGACCTCAACATCGTCGGCGTGCCCGCCGAGGGCCGCGGCTACCCGAACATCGGCGCGCCGCTGGGGGCGCCGATGTTCGAGGACGCCAGCTTCGACGTGCAGGGCGACGTGCAGCTGGACGTCAGCCTGTCCTACGTCGTCAAGTAGGACTCAAGCCACCGCCGCGAACCGACGCTCCAGGGCCGCCCACTCCAGGTGCAGGGTGCCGCCCTGCCCCTCGCGCTGCCGCTCCCAGTCGCTGAGCAGGTCCAGGCAGGCGTGGTCGATGGTGTCCAGGGCGTGCAGGTGCACGTGGACCTCCGCCTCGGGGTCGATGGACTCGAGGGCCTCCGACAGCAGGGGCAGGCTCATGAACGTCGCGGCGCCGCGCAGGGTGATGTCGACGCGCTCCTCATCGACCACGGAGTCCACCACCAGGTGGGAGGCGCGCCAGGCCAGGTGGGCCAGGCTGAGCATGGCCCCCACCGCGAGCCCCGTGAGCAGGTCGGCGCCGACGATGATGGCGACGGTCGCCGAGTAGATGGCCAGCTGAGCGCGCCCGCGGGCGGCGATCTGCTTGATGGCCTCGATCTTGACCAGCTTGTATCCGATGTAGACGAGCACGGCCGCCAGCGCCGCGGTGGGGATCAGCTCCAGCAAGCCCGGGGCCAGGGCGATGAGCCCCAGCAGCCAGACGGCGTGCAGCACGGCGCTCCAGCGGGTGCGGCCGCCGGACTCAATGTTCGCGGTGCTGCGCACGATGACCCCGGTCACCGGCAGGGCGCCGAGCAGGCCGGCGACGACGTTGCCCACGCCCTGGGCCACCAGCTCCTTGTCCAGGTCGCCCCGGGGGCCGTCGTGCAGCTTGTCGACCGCCTGCCCGCAGAGCAGCGACTCAGCCGAGGCCACCAGGGCCAGGCCCAGGCCGCCCAGCGCGATCGCGGGGTTGAGCAGCCCGCGCAGGGTGTCCACGCCCGGCAGCGTCACCAGGCCGGCCAGGGAGTCCGGCAGCTCGACCAATCGGATCGGCAGATCGAAGCCCATCGTCACCCCCACCGCGGCGAGGATCGCCACCAGCGGCGCCGGCACCACCGACAGCCGGGGCACCAGCCGGCCCAGACCGTTCCAGCCGATGAGCACCCCCAGCGTGGTCACCCCCACCGCCGCCGCCAGGTGGTGCGGTTGCCCGGGGATGCGCGTGACCGCGGACCGGAAGGCCTCGGGCAGGGCGAGCAGGTTGGCCAGGCCGCCGGCGCGGGGCGCGTCGTCGACCATCACATGCATCTGGCTGACCATGATCAGCACGCCGATGCCGGCGAGCATGCCGTAGATCAGCGCCGGGGCCACCGCCTTGAACCAGCGACCCAGCTTCAGCTTGCCGGCCCCGACCTGCACCACGCCGGCCACCACGCAGGCGGCGGCGAGCCCGGCCACGCCGAACTCGACCAGCAACTCAGCCACCAAGACGACCAGGCCCGCCGCGGGGCCGCTCACCTGAAGGGGCACCCCGGCCAGCGACCCGACGACCAGGCCGCCGATGATCCCGGAGACCAGGCCGGCCGCCGGGCTGGCCCCCGAGGCGATGGCGATGCCCATGCACAGCGGCAGGGCCACGAGGAAGACGACCAGGGACGCGAGCAGCTCCCGGGCGAAGTCGCGGCCGCTCACGAGGTCACCTCGCGGAGCACGCGCACGGCGCCGGTGGGGATCTCGTAGGTCCAGGCCTCCAGACGGAGGGCACCGGCGGCCAGCGCGCGGGCAACCGAGGGGTGGGCGCGAAGCCGGTCCAGCTGGTGGCGGGCGTTGGCGTCCACCTGCTCGGCCAGCTCCTCGGACTCCACCTCCACCTGGGCCACGCGCAGCCACTCGGCGACGTGGGGGAGCGCCTCCACGCTGGTGGGGTTGAGGGCCGCGCCCATCGCCCCGCACCCGCTGTGCCCGCAGACGACGATCTGCTTCACGCCGAGGGCGTCCACGGCGTACTCCACCGCCGAGGAGGTCGAGTAGTCCACGTCGGGTGCGGGCACCAGGTTGCCGGCGTTGCGCACGACGAAGAGCTCGCCGGGCAAGGTCTGCGTGATCATCGACGGGTCGATGCGGGAGTCCGAGCAGGTGATGAAGAGGGTGTGCGGGCTCTGCCCCCCGGCAAGGCCCTCGAAGCGCTGGGAGAGGCGGGGGTAGGCGTGGGCTTGGAAGCGCTGGATGCCGGGGGAGAGGTCCATGGTTCGTGCTCCTGGTGCAGGTTGGTTCGTGTGCCGGAGAAGCTAGGGGCGAGCCACGGATTTGATAAGCCAGGAAATATGGAATAGTCGATTCGGTATTATCGAACTATTGTCCGCTCATGCAGTGGCTCAACCACCAACACCTCCTCTACTTCTGGGTGACGGAGCAGGAAGGCTCCATCAACGCCGCCGCGGCCCGGTTGAGGCTGGCGCCCTCCACCATCTCCGCGCAGATCAAGCAGCTGGAGGAGCAGGTCGGCCAGCCCCTCTTCGCCCGCGCTGGGCGCCGGCTGGTGCCCACACCGGCGGGGCGGGTCGCCGCGGAGTACGCCGGCGACATCTTCGGCCTGGATCAGGAGCTGCGGCAGGTGCTGGAGGGCGGCGTGGAGGCGCGGCACCGCGCGAGGTTCCGGGTGGGGCTGGGCAACAACCTGCCCAAGTTCCTGGGCCACGCCGTGCTGGCGCGGGCGCAGGAGCAGCACGGAGAGTCCATGCACCTGGTGGTGCTGCAGGGCGATCTGGACTTCCTGGTCTCCGAGCTGTCGCTGCACCACCTGGACATCGCCCTGACGGACCGGCCCGTGGCCTTCGGCGACCGCGGGGACCTGCGGGCCGAGCTGCTGGGGGAGAGCCCCGTCGGCCTGTTCGGCACGGCGGAGCTGGTGGAGCGCTACGGCGGCGACCTGCCCGGCTCCCTGGCCGGGGCCCCCTTCCTGCTGCCGGAGCCGCGCTCGGCCATGCGTCGGCTGGTGGAGGAGTGGTTCGTGGAGAACCGGCTGCAGCCGCGCATCGCCGCGGAGTGCCTGGACTCCGGCATGCTCAAGCTCTTTGGGGAGGACGGCTGGGGCTTCTTCCCCGCGCCCACCGTGGTCGCCGAGCACGTCCGCCACACCCACCGGGTGGAGCAGCTCCTGGAGATCGGGGGCCGCGGCGAGCGCTTCTACGCCCTGGTCCGGGCGCAGGTCGCCAACTCGGAGGCCGTGGAGGCGGTGCTCGACGCAGCGCGGGAGGTCCTGGGGGCCGAACGCGCCCCGAAGGTCTGACCGGCGAGGCGTCCTCCGGCCCTCGCCCCGCCCTGTCCGCGCCGCACCCTGCCCCAGGCCTTTCGCCGCCGTCGCCCCCGCAGTAAGGTCGCCGCCTCGCGCGCGGATGCGTGCGCGTGCAACCCGTGAGGACTCCCATGACCGCCATCGCCGACCTCCTCGGCTCGGAGGCTTCGAGCCTCCTGGACTTCGACCGCCCCAAGATCCCCAAGAGCCGCCTGCATGTGCCCGGGCCGGACTTCGTGGATCGCGTGCACGCCCTGAGCGACCGCAGCAACCAGACGTTGCGCTCGCTGCAGCAGCTCTACGGCCACGGCCGCCTCGGCGGCACCGGCTACCTCAGCATCCTGCCGGTGGACCAGGGCATCGAGCACAGCGGCGGCGCGTCCTTCGCCCCGAACATCGACCACTTCGACCCCGCGGGCATCGTCGAGCTGGCCATCGAGGGCGGCTGCAACGCGGTCGCGTCGACGTTCGGCGTATTGGGCCAGGTCTCCCGCAAGTACGCGCACCGGATCCCGTTCGTGGTGAAGATCAACCACAACGAGATGCTCACGTACCCCAACACCTACAACCAGGTGATGTTCGGCACGATCGAGCAGGCCTGGAACATGGGCGCCGTGGCCGTGGGCGCCACCATCTACTTCGGCAGCGAGGAGTCGCGCGCGCAGCTGGTGGAGGTCGCGGAGGCCTTCCAGCACGCCCACGAGCTGGGCATGGCCACCATCCTTTGGTGCTACCTGCGCAACCCCGCCTTCAAGGTGGGCGGCACCGACTACCACGCCGCCGCGGACCTCACCGGCCAGGCCAACCACCTGGGCGTGACCATCGGCGCGGACATCATCAAGCAGAAGCTGGCCACCAACAACGGGGGCTACGACGCCCTGAACATGGGCGACAGCGCCTACGGCAAGTTCGACAAGCGCATCTACACCGAGCACGCCTCGGACCACCCCATCGACCTGGTCCGCTACCAGGTGGCCAACTGCTACATGGGCCGCGCCGGGCTGATCAACAGCGGCGGCGCGTCCGGGGACAACGACCTGGCCCAGGCCGTGCGGACCGCGGTGGTGAACAAGCGCGCGGGCGGCTGCGGGCTCATCTCGGGCCGCAAGGCCTTCCAGAAGTCCACGAAGGTGGGCGTGGAGCTGCTCAACGCCATCCAGGACGTGTACCTGGACCCGTCGGTGACCATCGCCTGATCCCGGATCGACTCCGCTGAGCGCGCCGGCTCCCGACCCCTTGGGCCGGCGTCGTTCGTTCTGTGGTCTCCCCGGGTTCGGTCAAGGATCCGCCAAGGGTCGGCAAAGACCGGCGATTCCCCGGGCGCGTCCCCCCCGGGGCAGGTAGATCGTCGCGCCATGATGCGAATCGCGCTGCTGTCCCTCCTCCTGTCCTCCCCCGCCGCCGCCCTGGAGCTGCCGGCGCCCACGCTGGCCGAACTGACGGTCACGCCGGGCCTGCAGACCACCTGGTTGGGGGGCTCCTTCGTGCAGGTGGAGCAGCGCCTGGCCGATCTGCCCGTCCACGGCACCCGGCTCCGCGCGGAGTACGACCCCCGCGGTGAGCTGCGCGCGCTGCACGGCGATCTGCTGGACATGGGCCCCTTCTCCCTGCAGCCCACCGTGCCTCGGGCCGACGCCATCGCCTCGGCCGTCGCCGCCGTGCAGGCCGAGCTGGGCACCGGCGAGCTCTGGCCTCCGCGGGCCGAGCTGGGCGTGTTGGCCCGGCGGGGCACCCACCTGGTCTGGGTGGTGGAGGTGGGCACGGTCCAGCCCCTGGGCCACCAGCAGGTCTTCGTGGACGCACACGACGGCAGCCTGCATGCGGTGCGACCGCGGTTGTTCACGGCGTTGGGCAACGTCTACCCCACCAACCCCGAGGTCAGCGACGTGGCCACGGTCGAGCTCAACGACGTCACCAACTTCCTGGTCAACGACTACGCGCGGGTGGCGTCCTGCAGCGACTGGAGCGACGAGGACACCCGCTGCTACGCCAAGGAGTCCCAGGCGGTCGTGGGCGCCGACGGCAACTTCCTCTACGACCCCAACCCGCTGTCGGAGACCGACGATCCCTTCGCGGAGGTCCACATGTTCCACCACCTGGACCTGATCGCCCGGTGGTTCGAGGACCGCTTCGGCTTCCGCACGGACTTCGGGCCGGCGGGGAGGGCGGTGGAGGGGATCGTGAACTTCGGCTACGCCAACGCCTTCTTCGGCGACGGCGACGGCGACGGCATCCCGGAGGTCTCCTTCGGCCAGAGCGGCGCGGCGGACTTCGCCTACGACGCCGACGTCGTCTACCACGAGTTCACGCACGCGGTGTTCGGGCAGATCGTGGAGACGGGCTTCGGCCGCTTCGACGAATGGGGCCGCGACGTCGGCGCCGGCGGGCTCAACGAGGGCACCGCCGACCTCTTCGCCATGATTCTCACGGGCGACCCCCTCATCGGCGAGTACGCGGCCGGCAACCTGTGGAACGGCCCCGAGGCGATCCGCGACCTGGAGGACGACCGGCGCTGCCCCGACCACGTCTACGGCGAGACGCACCACGACGGGGAGATCTGGGGCTCCTTCGGCTGGAACCTCATCGACCACCCGGCCATCGGCCCGGACCTCACCGCCGACCTGATCTTCGGCGCGATCAGCTCCTGGCCGTCGGAGGTGAACTGGGGCGTCGCCGGCCGCTCGGTGGTGGAGACGGCGGAGACCCTGGTGGCCGACGGCGCCATGACCAACGAGCAGCTGGACGTGGTGCGGGAGCTCGCGGAGGCGCAGGGTCTGGACGACTGCGGCCGCGTCGTGCGTCTGGACGACGGCGCCGAGCCCACGCAGGCCATGCGCGGTGGCTTCCGCCAGGACGGGGAGGTCTTCGCCATGCCCCTGGCCAACCAGTTCAGCCTGGACGCGCCGGCCGGAACGGTGGCCCTGACCTTCGACGTCGTCGGCCTGGAGGGCACGCCGGGGCTGGGCTACACGCTGCACGTCCGCCGCGGCGAGCACATCGTTCACGACCTCGTGCCCTTCGGGAACAACGGCTGGGAGGTGGCGGTGCCGGCCGACTTCGACTTCACGGTCGAGGGCAGCGACGTGGGCACCGTGCTGGAGCTGGACGCCATGAGCGACCCGCCCCTGGAGCCCGGCGCCACCTACTTCTTCTCCATCGCACCCCGCCCCGAGGCCACCTTGCAGGGCTTCGGCTTCGCCGACATCACCGTGGCCGGCTCCGCGGAGATCGTGCCGGTGGAGGAGGCTCCCCTGGGCGACGACGACGACCTGGAGGGCGGCGACGGCTGCTCCTCGGGCTGCGCGGCCCTGCCCGGCGCCGGCTTCCTGGCCCCTCTGATGCTGTTCGGACTGCGCCGCCGTCGACGCTCCTGAGCCGACCGACCGCCGGGTCGCCCCCGCCGGCACGCTCGCCCCACGCCAGTACACTGCGGCCATGCGCTGGCTGCTGCTGATCCTGCTGGTGGGCTGCTCGGCCCCCCCGCCCGCCGATCCCCTGCACGCCGCGCTGCAGGGCAAGGGCGAGGGCTATGTCCCCCGGACCCGGCACCTGCAGCCCGACGGATCGCCCACCTTCACCAACCGGCTGATCCTCGAGTCCAGCCCCTATCTGCTCCAGCACGCCCACAACCCCGTCGACTGGCACCCCTGGGGGGACGAGGCCTTCGCCCGCGCCGCTGCTGAGGACAAGCCGGTGTTGCTCAGCGTCGGCTACTCCACCTGCCACTGGTGCCACGTCATGGAGGAGGAGTCCTTCGAGGACCTGTCCATCGCCGCCTTCATCAACGAGCACTTCGTGGCCATCAAGGTCGACCGCGAGGAGCGCCCGGACGTCGACGCCGCCTACATCGCCGCCACCCGCGCCCTGGCCGGCCGCTCGGGCTGGCCCATGACGGTGGTGATGACCCCCGACCGCAAGCCCTTCTTCGCCGGCACCTACTTTCCCGCCCGCACCGGCGACCGCGGCCAGCGCGAGGGCTTCGAGCCGATCCTGCAGCGACTCGCAGACGACTGGGCCAACAAGCGCGACGCCCTGGCCGCCAACGCCACCCAGCTCAGCCACCGCCTGGCCGCCTCGTCGAGCCTGCGGGCCGGCGACGCCCCCGACGTCCAACGTTTCCTGGCCGGCGCCCGCGCCATCGCGTCGGGCCACGACCCCGCCTGGGGCGGCTTCGGCACCGGCAAGAAGTTCCCGCGCCCCACCAACCTGGCCCTGCTCCTGCGCTACCACCGCCGCACGGGGGACCCGCAGGCGCTGCACATCGTCACCCAGACCCTGACCGCCATGGCCGACGGCGGCATCCACGACCAGGTGGGGGGCGGCTTCCACCGCTACACCGTCGACCGCCGCTGGCGGGTGCCCCACTTCGAGAAGATGCTCTACGACAACGCGCAGCTGGCATCGCTGTACGTCGACGCGTTCCAGGTCACCGACGACCCGCGCTTCTCCGAGGTCCTGGGCACGACCCTGGACTACCTCGATCGGGCCATGTCCCACCCCCGGGGCGGCTTCACCTCCGCCACCGACGCCGACAGCCCCGGCCCCGACGGCCGCCGCGAGGAGGGCCTGTACTTCACCTGGACCCCCCAGGAGCTCCGCGCCGCGCTGCCCACCGATCAGCTCGGGCTGGCCCTGGCCGCCTGGGGCGTCAGCAACCGCGGGAACCTCGACGGTCGCAACGTCCTGCACCGCCCGCGCCCCCTGGCCGACGTGGCCCGCGCCATGCAGCGGAGCGAAAGCGACGTGGCCGCTGACCTGCGGGACGTGGCCGAGCGGCTGCGCACCGTGCGGGCCGATCGCGCCCCGCCCCTGCGCGACGACAAGATCCTCTGCGCCTGGAACGGCCTGGCCATCTCCGCCTTCGCCCGCGGCGGGCGGGTGTTGGGCCGCGCCGAGTGGGTGCAGCGGGCCCAGCGCGCCGCCGACTTCGCCCTGAAGGAGCTGCGCCACGAGGGCCGCCTGCACCGCTCCTGGACCGACGGACAGCGCGGCGCCCTGGCCTTCGCCGAGGACCACGCCTTCCTCATCGCCGGGCTGCTGGACCTCTTCGAGGCCGACGGCGATCGCCGCTGGCTCGCCGCCGCCCGGGAGCTGGACGGGGAGCTGCAGGCCCGCTTCGAGGCCCCCGACGGCGGCTGGTACCGCAGCGCCGCCGACGGGGAGACCCTGTTCCTGCGCGACCGCCCGCACACCGACGGCGCCGAGCCCTCGGCCAACGGCGTGCAGGTGATGAACCTGCTGCGGTTGGGCGCCTGGACCACCGAGGCCGGCTACGCGCAGCGGGCCCGGCGCGCCCTGGATACCTTCGGCGGCGAGCTCCAGCGGCGGCCCTCCTCCTCCCCCAGCCTCCTGGCCGCCCTGGACTGGCTGAGCGATGAGCCCATGGAGGTCGCCGTGGTCGGCGGGGGACCCCTGACCGCCGCGTTGGCCGGCGTGTGGACCCCCAACGCGGTCACCTGGACCCACGAGGGCTCCCCGGTGGAGGTCCCCTGGCTGGAAGGCAAGACCCCCCAGGGCGGCCGACCCACGGCCTACGTCTGCCACGAGGGGCTCTGCAAGGCACCCACCAGCGACGTCGACGTCTTCCGCGCCCTCCTGCAGGAGCAGCCGAGCCTGAGCGCGTCGCCCCTGAAGACCCGCGATGGGGGAGCGGGGCCCGCGCCTTCGCCATACAATGGGGGCGCCAACAAGCAACGGCCCACCGGCCGGCAGGCCCCACCCGCGAAGTGATGACCGACTCCAGACCCGCTGAGAAGTACGACCCCACCGACGGTCCGTGGCCCCTGTCCATCGCGGCCATGCTCGACGACGTGCACCACCAGCAGGCGCGCTTCCTCCAGCGCGCGTGGTCCCAGGCGCAGCCGGAGGCCGAGCCCCTGCGCCTGGTCCCGCACATGTCGCTGCACATGGCCACGGCCTACGGCAGCGGCCTGCGCGAAGCCGTCGCCGCCGTCGCCGCCAGCCAGCCCCCCCTGCCGGTGCGCTGCGGCGGCCTGGGCTTCTTCACCACCACCCGGCCGGTGGTCTACGTGCCCGTGGTGCGCGACGACCGCCTGTCCCGCCTGCACGCCCACCTCTGGGAGAAGCTCACCCCCGTGGCCCGCGGCACCCTGCATTGGTACGCGCCCGACGGCTGGCTCCCCCACGTCACCCTGGCCCACGGCCACCTGGACACCGAGCGCCTGGCGGCCCTGCTGGCCGTGCCCGCCGCCCGCGGACCGCAGTGGGAGGCCACCCTCAACGGGCTGGCCCTGGTGGAGAGCGGACCGGACGGCGATCGGGTCGTCTGGGAAGAGCCCCTCTCGGGATGAGAAAGCAACCCGACCGCTCGGCCGCCCGCACCGGCGACCACTTCGTCTTCGTCCCCTTCCGTCCCCAGGGCGACGGCACCCCGCTGGGGGAGCTGACCCTGCCCGACGAGGAGGAGCTGATCGTCTTCGAGCGGGGCGGCCAGGAGCGCGGGCTGGTCCTGCGGCAGATGGCCTACCACCACGTCGCCCAGGGGGAGCTGGCGGGCAAACCCTACCTGGTGACCTTCTGACCGCCCTGCAACAGCGGCGTCGGTCTGACCCCTACCCTCAACGGAACCCTCCTGCACTTCGGCGCCACCGGCCTGTCCAACGGCCTGGCGGTGCTGGGCGATGAGGAGACCTGGTCCTCCTGGGACCACATCACCGGCGAGGCCTTCGCGGGCGAGCACGCCGGCCAGAAGCTGGACTGGTGGTCGATCCAGCTGACCACGGTGGAGGCGGCCCGGGCCGAGCGCCCCGACCTGCGCGTCCTGGTCTCCGACTTCCGCTCCCTCAAGGCGATGGCGGCGGGCCTGCTGGGCCGCCGGTCCATCCACGGCAAGGGCTTCATCCCCCCGCCCTTCAAGCGCACGATGTCCAGCCCGCCGGACCCCCGCCTCGATCGGCTGGTGCAGGGCCTGGGCGTCATCGACGGCGACCGGGCGCGCTTCTACCCCATGCAGGACTTCATGGCCGGGCCGGTGGAGGACGCCGATTGGGGGGATCGCACCCTGATCCTGGTCCGCGGCGCGGTGGACGGCGTCCCGCGCGCGACCTGGGCCGACGGCTCGGAGCCCCCCATGCAGCTCCTCAGCCGCTGGTACGGCTTCTCATTCACCTGGCCCGACTGCAGCGTCTGGGGCCAGACGGACAACCGTTAACCCCAGCGCAACGGTTCGTTCCAAACGTTCAAATGGACTGAATCGACCCGTGAGCCGAAGCTCTCCTTGCGAAACACACAAGGAGGCTCCCAATGGCCAACCGCATTCTGACCGCATCCGCCCTCACCCTGCTGCTCGCCGGCTGCACCGTCGACACCCCCGGCACCGAGCCCCCCGACGACACGCCGGACGCCCCGGAGACCGCCGACCTGGAGCTCTCCTTCCAGGGCCTGGAGGTCCTGTCCGACGGCTTCGTCTACGAGGGCTGGATCCTGGTGGACGGCGCCCCGGTGACCGCCGGGCGCTTCACCGTCGACGCCGCCGACAGCTCGCACACCGTCGCCCTGGACCACGCCGACCTGCACGCGGCCACCGCGTACATCCTCACCATCGAGCCCGAGCCCGACGCCGACCCCGCGCCCTCGGCGGTGCACATCCTGGCCGGCGACCTGGTCGACGGGAGCGCGGACCTGGACACGGCGCACCCGGCCGCCCTGGGCACGGACTTCATGGACGCGGCGGGCTCCTACATCTTGGAGACGCCCAGCAGCCCCGACGCCGACGACTACGACCAGGGGATCTGGTGGGTGGAGATCGGAGCCAACGGCCCCATGCCCACCCTCGACCTGCCCGAGCTGCCCACCGGCTGGACCTACGAGGGCTGGGTGGTCGTGGACGGCGAGCCGATCTCCACCGGCACCTTCGACTTCGGCGACGCCCCCGACTCCGACGGCGCCGGCGCCAGCGCGGGTCCCGACGGCACCCCTCCCCGGAGCAGAGCGTAGACAGAACCTGGGAGACGGTCTGCTCTGCGGTCGGTAGGGGAGCGACTTCGAGGAGAAAGACGCCGCCCGAGCCCGGAGCGCGGGCGCGGCAGTGGGGCGAGGATGCTGGCTGAGGGGGTCTGTGGCTATTCAGCTGGGTCAGGGGGATGTCAGATTCCGTCCCGGCATCAGGCGAAGCTGCGGTTGCAACCTCCCCGGAGCCGTACCATGCCCTCCACGAGCCGACATTCAGATCTTCCCGCGACCTTCCGCGAGTTCCACTCGATGTTGCCGATCGACGAGGTCTGCATCGAGTACCTGGCGCAGTGGACGATGGCCGGATGGGTTCGTCTCCCACC